>NZ_JBAVFI010000698.1:0-6965 GCF_049588175.1 Mesobacillus sp. | reverse complement strand
CCCCCAGCGCTTTAATGCGTTAAATTAACTGTCCAGTGTTTGAAAACTTTCCTTTTTAGGTTCTTGGTTTATTCGAATTGATAGGGCGAAAGATCCGAGAAAGAAGGTCGCTATTCCGGCACCAATTAAAACAATTGGAACACCAATGAGCTTTGCCAGCAAAGCACCTGCGGCTGGTGCAACTAACATAGAAAAGGTCTGGAGTGACATTGCTGAGGCTGAAACCCTGCCCATCATTTGTTTAGGGGTTTCTGATTGAAGAACGTAACCATATGGTACTCCCTGCGCTGAGCCAAGAACACCAAGAAGGAAAGCCCCCGCCATCCAGCCAATTTTCGGCAGTTCAAATACTCCTTTAGCACCAAGGCCGAGAAATAAGATAAACACACCGCTGAACAATGATGCCGCGGCCATTAATTGAATCGGCCTCAGCTTCCAATTGGTCCATTTGCCAAGCAGCAATGCCCCAATCACACTGCCGAATCCAACTGAGCTGATCAGCCAGCCGAATTCCTCTTTTCCAAAGCCGAGCTTCTGAGCAATAAATACAAACAATCCATCATATAAAAAAATGATAAAAAAGGCGATCGAGGATAAGATGATAGCTGCTTTTAGAATGCGTGTTGAAAAAATATGATGAATGCCTTCGGAGAAATCCTTAAAAAAAGATGGTTGCTGAACTTTTTGTTCTAGATTTAATGCTTCTTTTTCAATTTTTGGCAGAGCCATTAAAAATAAAACAGCAATTAAAAAGCCGGCTGCTTCAAAAATAAAAGGACTTTTCACACCAAATAGCGCGATTAATCCTCCTCCGAGCGCTGGGCCGATTATTTTCATTGTATTGACTGAAAGCTGACTTAACGTGACTGCTTCAGGGAGCTCATCCTCAGGAACCGTAAACCTGATGGCACTCTGCCTTGCTGGATCATATAGAGCAGCTACGGTTGCTTTTAGGAAGACGAAAATCAACAAAATGAATAGGTTAGGCGCAAAAAACAGGCCTGCTACAAAAAGAATCCTGAGCAGGAGACAGGAAATCATCAGCATTTTTTGTGGCAGACGGTCGACAAACACACTCGCAAGCGGCCCGATTATTACCCAGGGAAGTCCTAGAACAATAATGACTGAGGCAATCGCCGCTTCACCAAGTCCCCAATGATAAGCGACAATCACTTGTATTGCTACAAAATCAAGCCAGTTCCCGAGATCCGAAAAAACCTGAGCTCCGAACAGCGAGCGATAAGCTTTATTTCGCAAGGGCTTAAACATTCCAGAATTCATCTTTTAGCCTCCTATATTTCATTCATTAATGCTATTTTTCTGCGTTCAAGCTGTCTTTTCTCCAATTGGGAGGGGTCCTGGCCAACAGGCATATCGTTGTTCTCAATCGCGTCGAGCGACTCGGTTATCCATTGAAGTTCAGCTTCCAGCTTCAGCTCTGCATACCTGATAGCCAGCATTCCTACATTGTTAATGAATGACGTCTTATTCTGCTTCCAATTCTTAATATAGCTGAGGAGATCTCTAGATTCTGATTGTCTTGCCCTTAGGTGGACACAAAGAGTTGCCAAATCCATTTCCTTATGCCAGGCTGCCATTTTCATGAAAAGCTCATCCTTGATCACTTGAGGAGCAGGGGTTTGCGCCAGCCAATTTTCCAGCTCGCGCCAGCCTTTTCCGGTCAAATCATACAGCTTCTTCTTTCGGCCATCCTTATCTTCCTCAAGAGTGGTGATGTATCCCTCTTCTTCAAGTTTTTTCAGCTTTGGATAAAGGCTCCCGTAGCTTAAACCCCAATATAAACCCGCAGCTTTATGTTCAAATTCACTCTTAATGTCATAGCCGGAGCTTGGTCGGAAGCTGATAACAGCTAGGATAGAATGTTCAATTGACATGGTTATTTTCCTCCTTAATTAATATATATCAATTTGATATATCATTATGATATGTCGACCTTAAATAATTGTCTAAAAATATTCAGCCCTTTTTATTTATTCAGAAAAGGCTGTTTTTTTGTTGCACAAAGGGGAATTAAGCAAGTAAAAGGATAAACATCGCCAATTAATTAACTATGCATCTAAAGAACAGGAGGAATGAAATTGGCTTTTCGAAAACCGCAGGAAATTGCCCAGCTGGCTGTAGACGCGGGTACTTACAAAGCCTCCATGCCCATTAAGAATATGCTTGTGCTCGGCTTTTTAGGAGGAGCATTTATCGCTTTGGGGTATTTGCTTGATATCAGGGTTATCGCTAACCTGCCACATGAATGGGGAACATTTGGTACTTTTCTAGGGGCATCTGTTTTCCCGCTTGGGTTGATTTTAATTCTGCTTGCAGGCGGGGAATTGCTGACAGGAAATATGACCGCAATTTCAATCGCCAGCCTGGCAAAGAAAGTGACTGTAAAAAAGCTGCTTAATAATTTGTTTTGGATTACAATCAGCAATTTTGTCGGCGCTTTGTTCGTTGCCTATATTTTTGGACATGTAGTCGGATTGACTGAAACTGGACCATTCTTGGATAAAACAGTAGCGGTTGCAGGAGCGAAATTAGATGACAGCTTTTGGGCCGCTTTTTTCTCAGGAATCGGATGTAATTGGCTGGTAGGATTGGCAGTCTGGCTTTCATACGGAGCATCGGATATGACAGGAAAGATCCTGGCTATTTGGTTCCCGATTATGGGATTTGTAGCAATTGGTTTTCAGCACGTTGTGGCAAACATGTTTGTAATCCCAGCAGCCATTTTCGCTGGGCATTACAGCTGGACAGAATACTTTGGAAACTTTGTGCCAGTTTATTTAGGAAACGCAGTAGGAGGGGGAGTTTTTGTTGCTTTAATTTATTGGATCAGTTATAAATCCCAGTTGCAAAAACAAGCAGTACAGCCAGAAAATCAAATTTCACAGGCAAGCGCACGTAAAAGGGCTGCAAAATAAATATTGATAAGGCAAAGGGAACCTCATTATTGAGAGGTTCCTTTCTTTCATTTCATTAGACCTAGCGACTTTAAACCATTATAAATCCCAGAATTGATGACCTCAGTGGTCTTGTGTTTTGCATGCTGAAATAAATCCGGATGGGCATTGCCCATTGCGAATCCGTCACCAACTGCGGAAAGCATTTCTTTATCATTCATTCCATCACCAAAAGCAATAGAACTTTCACGCTCGATGCCAAGTCGTTTCAGCAAAAATTCAACTCCAACACCTTTATTGACTCTGTCCCTGATGACGTCAAAGCAATGTTCCATTCCCTCTATATTTACCTGTGATAAATGAATACCCTCATTGAACACATAACGTTCATGTCCCAGTCGGCCCTTCGTGATGATGGTCATTCCTAAAATATCATTAAGGAGCTCTTCAGTAAAAATTTCATTTTTCCGCAAATGAAATTGTTTAAGAAAAGCATTCACTAAATCGGAATCAAGATCTGTGAGATAATTTTTTTCCGAAGTATAGAGCACCACTTCATGTCCGTGTTCCTTCGCAACGTCGAGAATGTATTGGACTTCCTGAGCGTGCATAGGCTCAGCAAATATTGTTTTCCCTTCATATATCGCAAGGGCACCGTTGTACCCAATAAAAGAGGTGATTTTTAGCTCATCAGCAATTTCCGAAATTTCATGGATAGGCCGGCCAGTAGCAAGCACTACTTCGATATGCTGGTCCTTCATTTCCGCTATTGCGCTTTTCGTTGAATCTTCGATTGTATCATCAGGCCTCAAAATCGTCCCGTCGATATCCAGGAACAAAATTTTATAGTTATGCATGGCAAGCTCCTAACTGAAAATTAGTCTTCTCTATAGTTTTACATAGTGGTAAGAAAGTTATCAAACATTTGACTGCAGGCATGCTTGTTTAATGAAAATCCACAAAGGGTATGATTAAAGTAAGAAAAAAACAAACTGGAAGGGGATTTTCATCATGTTATGGACAATAGCAGCTATATTGTTGGTTCTTTGGGTATTAGGATTGATTTTTCATATTGCCGGAGGAGTTATTCACATACTCTTGGTAGCCGGACTAATCTTAATCGCGTATAACGCGATCAAGGGACGCGCAAAAGGTTCCAGATATTGATAATTGGACAGTGGCATCTTGCCACTGTTTTTATTTTTGCTGCTAAATAACAAGTTAATAAAAGATCTCATACATTGATTTTCATTTATTCTAATTAAAAAGCCATTTCCTTTCTTTTCTGTTCATATTCATAATAAAATAAGATACATACTTGTACAGGGAGCGTGGAGTCCAATAATGAAAATCAGACAAATTTCAGATGCTTTATTAGGGCGTACACCCTCAATTCTAGGCCATGATCAATTCTTGAAATTCGCAGTTCTCTTGCCGCTGGTCGAAGTGGATAATGAAGTCCATGTATTATTTGAGGTACGCTCATTGACTTTAAGAAGGCAGCCCGGCGAAGTATGTTTTCCAGGTGGAAAAATAGAAAAGGGTGAAGATCCCCAAAAAGCCGCAATCCGCGAAACTTCAGAGGAGCTTGGCATACAGGAAAGCGAGATTACCGATGTCTTTCCATTGGACTATATGGTTTCAGCTTTTGGAACGATCATCTATCCATTTGCTGGAACGATTAAGAATTCTAAAAAGATATTACCGAATGTTGCTGAGGTTGGGGAGATCTTTACTGTCCCATTATCCTTTTTTAAAAAGAATCAGCCTGACAGCTATAAAATAAATTTCCAGGTAGAACCCGAGGATGGCTTTCCATTTGATTTAATCATTGGCGGTGAAAATTACAAATGGCAAACCCGGAAAATGGATGAATATTTTTATAGGTACAACGAACAGGTCATCTGGGGACTGACTGCAAAAGTACTGACTCATTTTATCGAATTAATGGATTGCATTAAAAGTAATGAAGGAGGCACGTAAAAAAACGTGCCTTTTTTGCATCCACGAAAGCTAACTTTACAAAATGCTTACATAAAGCATTATCTCGCAAAAATTCTTTCCTGATTAAACTATTTCATTTTTTTGAAAACACCTAGGATTTAACCATTTTCTTCCCATTCCATCAAAATGATCGATGAAGATCACCAATGAAAATATTATTCTACGGATAGTTTTTTATGATTAGATCCTTAGGGGGTCAAATCTACTATTTCTTTGTAATAGACCAATTTTATGGGATAAAAGGTTGCTAATGGTAGATTTATTATTTATAATTTTAAGATAATTATTATTAGAAAGTTGGGTCAAAATGAAACTATACATATCTGTAGACATGGAAGGGATTACTGGTTTGGTAGATTATACCCATGTAGATTCCGCGAAGCATAACTACGAGCGTGGCCGTAAAATCATGACACAGGAGGCGAACCATGTCATCACTGCAGCTTTCGAAAAAGGCTGTAAGGAAGTAATCGTAAATGACAGCCACTCCAAGATGAACAACCTCCTGATCGAGGAACTGCATCCGGAAACTCAGTTGATCACAGGGGATGTCAAGCCATTTTCAATGGTACAGGGGCTAGATGATAGCTTTGCTGGTGCTGTATTTGTTGGTTACCATGCGAGGGCTTCTATGAAAGGCGTAATGTCACATTCTATGATTTTTGGAGTACGCCATATGTACATAAATGATGTTCAAATTGGAGAACTAGGCTTCAACGCTTACGTTGCAGGTTATTACGGCGTGCCTGTCATCATGGTAGCAGGTGATGATGGCGCTGCAAGAGAGGCAGAAGCACTTATACCAAATGTTACAACAGCGGTAGTGAAAGAGTCGATTTCAAGGTCAGCAGCCAAATCACTCACTCCTGCAAAAGCCGGGCAACTCCTCGCTGAAAAAACGGAACTTGCATTAAAAAATAAAGACAAAGTGAAACCGCTTACTCCTCCGGATCATCCAGTGCTGAGAATCGAATTCTCCAACTATGGAGAGGCAGAGTGGGCAAATTTAATGCCTGGCACTGAAATTGAAGAAGGAACGACGATTGTACGTTACCAGGCTAAGGATATTCTAGAAGCCTATCAAGCTATGCTTGTCATGACAGAGCTTGCGATGAGAACTACTTTTTGCTGATCATCGACGCGTTATTTCAACAAGATTATTGCATTAAGACAAGATAAGGAAGTGAGTAAATGCTCGGATACATTATCAAAAGATTGGGTGCAATGGCCGTAACGTTGCTGGTCATCATCACCTTAACATTTTTCCTGATGCACTCAATCCCCGGTTCTCCCTTTAATGAAGAGCGGGCCACGAGCGAGGCGGTGCAGAAGAACCTAGAGGCCTATTACCATTTGGATGAGCCATTGTACGTTCAATACTTTTTGTATTTAAAGTCTGTCGCGACATTTGATTTCGGACCTTCGATAAAAAAGTCCTCCCAGACAGTTAATGAAATGCTGGGAAGGGGATTTCCAGTATCGTTTGAACTCGGAATGGTCACTCTCATCGTCGCAATCTTTTCCGGCATTTTATTAGGAATCATTGCGGCACTGCGCCACAACGGAATTATCGATTATCTAGCGATGACAATCGCCGTTCTCGGTATATCCGTTCCAAACTTTGTAATGGCTACACTTCTGATCCAGCAGCTCGCAGTCAACTGGGCAATTCTCCCTGTAGCAACATGGTCAAGTCCTAAGCATATGATTCTTCCGACACTGGCGCTTGCTACGGGTCCAATGGCGATCATTGCGCGTCTGACACGAGCCAGCATGCTTGAGGTCCTTACACAGGATTACATAAGAACTGCAAAGGCAAAAGGATTATCACCTGTAAAAATCGTCTTCAAGCACGCATTGAAAAATGCAATGCTTCCGGTTGTAACCATTCTTGGTTCATTGGCTGCAAGCATCCTGACAGGAACCTTTGTAATTGAAAAAATCTTCGCTATCCCGGGAATGGGAAAGTATTTCGTTGAAAGCATCAATCAGCGTGACTACCCAGTAATCATGGGTACCACCATTTTTTACAGTACGGTATTGATC
>NZ_JBAVFI010000697.1:0-2961 GCF_049588175.1 Mesobacillus sp. | reverse complement strand
GCCTACCTTATCCCTGAAGTATTCATACTTAATCCGCTCCTGGGCAGCATGCTGGTCAATAATATAAAGGCCACGTTCATTTTGTGCGAGGATGTATGTGCCATGCATCTGGCCAATTGGATAGAGCGGCGGGACTCGGGAAGGATTGCTTTGGGCCTTTGTAATGTCAGACTCATGCAATTGGATCTCCAAACCCTGCACTGCAACATGAGGATCGTTTATCACTGTTTCCCCTACACGTGCCTCTTGCTCCTTCACATTTCCTCGAATGCTCTGTTCACTTTCATTTGTTTCCGGCCTTATTAAAGTTTCTGCAGCTGTAAAAGCATTCCGCCAGTCTGGAGCTTCAGTTTTAGTGAAATCCTTCTGTTCAGAAGCAGAGTAACGCTGGCTTAATTCAGATGCTTTTGCGTCGATGGGATGCCCGTTGTCAATAATACCATTTGAATGGATACTAGATGTGCTTTTTTCAGGCAAATGATCAAGATTCATGAAAGTCTGTTCCGACTTTGGCTTTTCAGCTTTTTGTGAAATGAGCCCCGCAGGTATCAATTCCTTCGTTCCAAATGCATTTTTAATCACGCTGGACACGAGTTCATTCAGTTCCTGCTCCTTGCTTAATCGCACTTCCATTTTAGAAGGATGAACATTTACATCTATTAAAAGTGGATCCATTTCGATGTTCAACAGGACCACAGGAAATCTTCCAATCGGAAGCAGTGTATGGTACCCTTCCTGAATGGCTTTCACCAATGCGTAGTTTTTAATAAAACGGCCATTGATCATCGTTGAAATATAATTCCTTGATGCCCTTGTTATTTCAGGCATGGAAATATATCCGCTGATTTTATAATCCAGTGACTCGCCAAATATTGGCACCATTGCTTTTACCATATTGATTCCATAGATTGCAGCCAGAACCTGACGGACATCGCCATTTCCTGCCGTCTTCAATAACTGGCGGCCATTATGGACGAGCCGGAAGCTGATATCCGGATTAGCAAGCGCAAGCCGGTTTACGACATCTGTGACATTCCCTAGCTCCGTGTGAATCGTCTTCATATATTTCAAGCGGGCAGGTGTGTTGAAAAATAAGTCAGTGATCGTGATATCGGTTCCTTTACGGCTGTCAGCCTTTTCAATTCCCTCTAGTTTGCCGCCTTCGATCAATATCTTGTTTCCTTCGATACCTGTTGAAGTTTTCATTTCCAATCTTGAAACTGATGCTATACTCGGCAGAGCCTCTCCTCTGAACCCAAGCGTCCTGATTCGGAACAAGTCGTTCTCATTCTTGATTTTGCTGGTCGCATGGCGCTGGAAGGCGGTAAGTACATCATCTTCTTCAATGCCATCACCATTATCGGTAATCCTGATCCTCGCAAGCCCAGCTTCTTCAAGATCGACTTCGATTATAGTACTGCCGGCATCGATCGAGTTCTCGAGCAACTCCTTCACGACAGAAGCTGGACGCTCGACTACCTCTCCGGCTGCAATTTTATTAGATAAAGCATCATCGAGTTGAATGATTTTCCCCATTTTTTCACCCACAGCATTCGCTTTGATGCATTAATTACGCAGCTTTTTCTGCAATTCGTAAAGTACATTAATCGCCTGAAGCGGCGTCATATCAAGTATTTCAATCCCGCTTAATTTATCAAGTACTTGCTTTTCCTTTTTGCTAATTGAACTTTCTTTTTTAGGCGCTGGATCCTCATCAAAGAATGATAGCTGTGCAGCGGCAGCTGTTTCAGCGACCTGAAGCCTGTGTTGTTTTTGCAGCTCCTCAGGATGAACAGCGGTTGGCACAGGATCTGCACTTCTTTGTCCATGTAGTTCGTTGGAAATCTGAGCATCTGTCTGCTCAAGGATCGCTAGAATTTCTGCGGCACGCTCGATAAGCTCTGCTGGCAGTTCAGCAAGCTGGGCAACATGTATACCATAGCTCTTATCTGCTGCCCCTTCTCTGATCTTATGAAGGAAAACGACCTTCCCATTTTGTTCAACCGCGCTGACATGGACGTTCTTCAATTTCATCAGTTCATCTTCTAGAGTTGTCAGTTCATGATAATGAGTTGAAAATAGCGTTTTAGCGCCAATTTTATCGTGAATATATTCAATCATCGCCTGGGCAAGTGCCATTCCGTCATACGTGGATGTTCCTCGGCCGATTTCATCAAATAGGATCAAACTGTTATCAGTAGCGTTCGTAATCGCGTTCTTCGCTTCAAGCATCTCGACCATGAATGTACTCTGACCTGATACCAGGTCATCTGCCGCACCAATCCTCGTGAATACCTGGTCAAAGATTGGCATAACTGCGTCAGATGCAGGAACGAAGCAGCCTATTTGCGCCATGATGGCTGTCAGCGCAATTTGGCGCATATACGTACTTTTACCAGACATATTAGGCCCGGTTATTAGGAGTACTTCCCGTTCACCATTCATAAAGCAGTCATTGGGCACATATTCCTGCGCATCCATAACCTTTTCGACAACTGGATGGCGGCCATCCTTGAGAACAATTTTCTTGTCATCAGAAAACGATGGCCTTACATATCGGCGCTGTTCGCTAAGCTCGGCAAATCCAAGCAATACATCAAGCTCACTGAGCGCCTTCGCAAGTCCTTGCAATCTAGGGATATACTCTTTGATTGATTCACGAATGCCGACAAATAACTGGTACTCAAGCTCAATACTTTTTTCCTCCGCTGCAAGAATCAATTCTTCCTTTTCTTTCAGTTCAGGTGTGATAAATCGCTCGGCATTTGAAAGCGTCTGTTTGCGTTCATACTGGCCTTCTTGAAGCAAATGAAGGTTCGCGCGTGTCACCTCAATATAGTAACCAAAAATACGGTTGTAGCCGACCTTCAGAGATTTTATGCCCGTTTTCTCACGCTCCTGGCGCTCCAGCATCGCAATCCATGTTTTTCCGTTTCTGCTTGCATCACGGTATTGATCGAG
>NZ_JBAVFI010000696.1:0-2449 GCF_049588175.1 Mesobacillus sp. | reverse complement strand
GTGTATGACCGCTCATCACGATTTTTGATCCATTAATAATTGGCTCCATGACACGGTCACTGGCCATTGTCGCTGCGATTGGTGCATATCCTGCTCCCATTCCTTTTCCTAGAGCCACGATATCAGGAATGACACCCCATTGTTCGCAGGCAAGCATCGTTCCTGTTCTTCCGAATCCTGTCATTACTTCATCAGCAATGAACAATATATTGTTTTCTTCACATATTCTTTTAATTGTTTTATAGTAGCCTTCCGGCGGGGAAATTGCGCCGCCAGCAGCCCCGATGACAGGCTCTGCGATGAAAGCAGCAATATGGTCAGCTCCAATTCTTTTAATGGCAGCCTCAAGCTCACTCGCACACATATAACCGCATTCGGGAGCCGTGCTTTGATAAGGGCAGCGATAGCAATAAGGTGGAGATATTGTCGGGAATTCTTCAAGCAGGGGAACAAACCTCGCCCTTCTTCCAGGATGCCCTGACATCGACAAAGCTCCTAGAGTAATTCCGTGATAGCTGACCCATCTTGACAGGATTTTTGTTTTTGATCTCACTCCCTGTTCCTGCCAGTATTGTATGGCAATTTTGAGTGCCGTTTCTGTTGCCTCTGAACCGCTGTTTACAAAGAAGCTCCAATTAAGATCGCCAGGCATTCTGTCAGCAAGTTTTTCAGCCAGACTCTCTGCTGCCTCGCTGGTGAATTGTGACCTGTAGACAAAAGAAACTTTCTTGGACTGTTCATGCATCGCTAAAATGATTTCTTCAACTCCATGTCCGATGTTTGCTGTAACAGCCCCGGAAGAAGCATCAAGATATTTTTTTCCTGCTTTGTCAAAAAGGTAGACTCCCTTTCCATAGTCAATCTCTGGGTAGCTTTCATCCAGGGCAGGTTTGATCAAGTAGGACGGCTTCATATTCTCACTCCATTTCACCGCAATTGAATTAAAAAGGTTTGGACATTCTGTAAATTGTATGAAATGAAAGTCTAATTATTTCGTAGAGATGAAAAATTTCGCTGTGCCAAGGAGGATTAGAACTTTTGGAAGGCTATATCCGTAACCTTTGTTCTTTGGATAAAATAATATTTCTTTCAAAACGCAAAAAAGACACCTTCTACAGGTGCCTTAGCTGAGTCAATTATTATTCTTTTTGTTCAATGAATATTTCAGTCTCGCCATCAAAAGCTTTTAATGATGCAACTGCCCCGATTGGTACAGTAGCGAACGGATGGACATGGCCAATATTCACGTTTGCAATGACAGGTATGCCCTTAAGTTCTTCCTTGCTTGTGATAATTTTTCTTAAAGCTTCCTCTGTGATATTAGAATTATTTTGGAAACGTCCGATTAACAGGGCTTTAATTGAACCGGCATCAGGAAGATGCAGCAGTGATTGAAGATCTCTGTCAAAGCTTCTAGAATGACTTTCTTCGTCATCCTCAATAAACAGGATGCTGTCCTTAAGAGAAGGCATGAACTCTGTCCCCTGAAGCAGGTTAATTGTGCAAAGGTTGCCGCCGATTATCTTCCCTTCGGCTTCCCCCTCCTGTAAGATTGTATATCCACTTTGATCGTGGAAGACCCGATTTTCCTGGTCAAGATACCATGCATCGTCAGACCAAGATGCTGAAGGATTTATTTCATATGGAGCGTCGTTTGTGACAGCATCCAAAAATGATTCTAAGGTGTAGTCAAACCCGTGCTTTACGCCAAAGCTGGAGAGGTGGGGACCCGAATAAGTTACAAGGCCTGTTTTTTGATAGATTGCCAGCTGTAATGCGGTTATATCGCTGAATCCGCAAAAGACCTTTGGATTGGCAGAGATCAGACGGTAATCCATATATTTTAAAAGCTGGTTGGAATTATAACCGCCTATCGCGGTTAAAATACCTTTTACATTTGGATCCGCAAAAGCCTCATGCAAATCCTCAATTCTTTCAGATATCGAGGAACTGAAAAATTCATCATGCGCATCTGCATTTTTTCCAAAAGTCACTTTGAATCCTAAGTTCGTTAACCGTTCTACTGCAAGATCAATTTGTGCTTCCTTTAATATAATCATGCTGGTTGATGGTGAAATAATCCTGATTTCATCCCCTGGTGCCAATTTGGGTGCAAACATTGTCTCCCCGCCTCTTCTCTATTTATACAGTTATTTTAACAAAGAAGAAGCAGAGTGTATGCAAATTTAAACGAGTGCAGGTTCCATTTTCTTGCCTGCTTTTGACTTTTCAATTATATCTGTAGCGATCCATACGCCACATGCACTTGCCTGGGCTAGTCCCCTGGTGATTCCAGCTCCGTCCCCGCCGACATACAGGCCATTTATTTCTGTCTCGAACCTGTCATTCAGCTTTGGTCTGGCAGAATAGAATTTTGCTTCCACACCATAGAACAAAGTGTGTTCAGAGGCAAGACCAGGAGTGACTTGATTCAGTGCTTCAGTCATCT
>NZ_JBAVFI010000695.1:0-3770 GCF_049588175.1 Mesobacillus sp. | reverse complement strand
GATGATTGTTCTCCGAGGAGCAGTCTGAAATTGTCTTAGCCACCAATCTTGGATTTCCTGATAATAATTGGAGTCACTTTTAAATTGGATGAAAGGCCTGTCTGTCTCGAGTACCTGCTCCGGACTAGTAATTTCCGTATCGACCAGATATAAGCTGTCCTTAAAAAGGTGGATTTTAACCCCTTTCCAATCAGGTGTTCCCCGAATGATTCCAATATGGACTTGATCTTCATACAATGCTTTTGAAATCTCGCTGCTCCAGCCGGTGACGAGGGATATTTTCGCCTGGGGGTACCTGCTGACATATTTTTTCAACACCTGTGGAAGCCAGTTCTGTCCGACAATAGATGCCACCGCAATTTTTAGCGTTCCATACACTTCTGAGTTTAATGCATGGATTGATTCTCGTGCTTTTTCCTCTCTCGAGATTGTTTCATTCACAAATTGAATGACCACCTCTCCAGCCGGTGTTAAAGTGAGACCTTTTTGCGAGCGAAGGAATAATTTAGCACCCCAATCCTTTTCGATTGTCTGAAGTCTTTGCGAGAGGGCTGGCTGCGAAACAAAGAGCCTCTCTGCCGCTTTTCTCATATTCATTTCCTGTGCAAGCACAGATAGAAGGTGAAACTCTGAAATCGATGACATATCGGGACCTCTTAATAAGTTTTACTTATATTTTATCTAAAATGGTAACATCTTTCATTATAAGTATTAGGAAGATTCCAAAAGACTGCAAATCAATCTGCATTTTTTTCTTTCTTAGGCAGGAAAAAAATGAACAGCATACTAACAACTGCAAAAACCAAAACAACGAGATAGACAGAGTGCAGTGCATTTGTCAGGGCATTCTGGAGAATCTCTTTTAATTCTATTGGCAGTTTCATTCTCTCAGACTCCTTTAAAAGGATGTTAGTGGTATCAATGGACAATTCCTGGCCTTCGGCACCATTCTTTTTCATAAAACTGATGATGCTGCTATTGAGGATGCCGCCAAGCAGGGCAGCTCCGACAGTGTTTCCAAGATTCCTCATAAACATATTGGCGGCTGTTGCAATTCCTCTCTGCTGCCACGCCACAGTGCTTTGGATGGAAACAATGAACGCAGTGCTCGTAAGACCCATTCCAACACCTACTAAAAAGGAACCTGCAGCAGCCCACAATGGACCAGCCTCTGGTGTTAACGTTACAAACATAACACTGCCCAATATTAATGCCACTCCACCAATTAAGGAAGTCGTTCGATATCCTATATTTAAAAGGAGTCTTCCGGCAACCGCAGCTGCGATTGGCCAGCCAATCGACATGGACGTCAGCGTGAACCCAGCTACAATTGGTGAACGTTCCATAACCCCCTGTACAAAAGC
Organism: Mesobacillus sp.; assembly: GCF_049588175.1. GTDB lineage: Bacteria > Bacillota > Bacilli > Bacillales > Cytobacillaceae > Mesobacillus. The sequence continues at coordinate 2,406 of NZ_JBAVFI010000695.1, read as the reverse complement.
AGGCAGAAAACTGGAGATACCAATCAGCATGATCCCTGTTGTAAGAGAGGTCATATTCGCAATAAAAATGGACCGTTCACGCCAAATATTAAAAGGCATCATCGGTTCTTCCGCTCTTTTTTCCTGATAAATAAACAAGAAAAAAGCTGCAATACTGATTCCTGTCAGCCCTATTGTCTGCAAGGATGTCCATGCCCAGTTTGTTCCTGCCTCGACAAGGACAATCATTAAGGAGCTGATCGCGACAGTCAGGAGAATTGCACCAAAATAATCAATTTTATGTTTCTTTTTCTCGACATTTTCATGTAGAAATAACCAAAGACCGGCGATGGCCAGGATTCCAAGCGGAATATTAATCCAGAATACATAACGCCAGCTTACATACTCTACAAGCAGGCCTCCCAGTGCGGGTCCAGTGATAGCTGAGATACCCCAGACACTGGATAGGTACCCCTGAATTTTCGCACGTTCTTCCTTTGTATAAATATCCCCTACAATCGTTGTAGCTATTGGTGCTACTGCTCCAGCACCAAACCCCTGGATGAATCGGAATAATATCAACATTTCCATTGTTTCAGCCATACCGCATAAAATCGAACCAATCAAAAAGATGACAATTCCAAATGTTAATATTGGCTTCCGTCCAAATAAATCCGATAATTTTCCATATATAAGGACTGTAACGGCATTCATTAAAAGATACGCTGAGAAAACCCAGCTGTACAAAGCGAACCCGCCAAGTTCCCCAACAATAGCTGGCATGGCAGTTGAAATGATTGTTCCTTCAATTGCCCCCATAAACATGGCAAGCATAACTGTGACCAAAACGAGCGGTCGTTTTGTCTCCCGTTTATGCGTTTTTTGATTTGTATTTACTGCTTGTCCCATACCATCCTTCACCTCTGTCCGAATAAAAAATTCAGCCCCCGCGGACGGGAGCTGGAACATGACCTACTTTTTATTAGGCTTTCTTACTTGTTTAGATAATTGCAGCAAAACGGTCCGCCTAGTCAGGATTCCCTCAAAAATACCGGATTCATCTTCAATACAAAGAAAAGGATGATCGACAAGAAGATCTAAAGAGGACATCAGAGTTGAGTGGATGCTGACTCTTGGAATTTTCTTATTCATGGCTTCTTCGACCCGTTTTTTTTCTAGCTGTTCAAATTCAATTCTCTCGAGTCCAAGGATTGAATCCATAATGATTGGTGTGCTGATCAGGCCCAGGAGGCGATAGTGGGGGTCCAGGACTGGGATTGCGGTATAACCGCTCTTGGTCAAAACAAGAAGAGCATGCTCTAAGCTGTTGCCAATTTGGACATGAGCAACGCGTTCAGAAGGAATCATTAAATCTTTAATGTTTATTTCTAAAAACTCTCCGCTGTGAAGACTAATCATGGCGAAAACTCCCTAAAATGGATTTCTTTCTACTCCATTTTATCATAATTCATCTGCAGACGCTTTCAATTTAGTTTGCACTAAGGAAATGATATTTATCAAAAGATTGTCTTGATAAGTTTATAACCTTCTTATAACCCTTTCGCACTCTTTTTTCACTATACACTTTATTGAAACTTCCCATTATTTATCAGGCTTACGAAAAAGGAATAAAAAAAGGAACCAGCTAGGTCCCTTTTTTATTGGTAATATTATTGAATTAGATCGAAAATCTCGATCGTAATCATATCAATATTGTCGAACTGGTATTTCTTTGGCTTTTCTTTTTCATTATAAATTTCCAATTCGTATGTTTCAGTTTTTGGATGGTATGTAACCTGGCATTTACGCTCACCGTTTACTTCAAAAAAGCGTTGTGCAGGTTCCCCTCCATTTGACTGCTCTTGCAGATTCTTTAAACGTGTGATGATTCCTTGAAGCTGTGACATTGCTCCGTCTCCTTTCAAAGCGAAAACCAATTATCTATCAATAGGTTTCTCAATTGGCATATTTATATCCATGTAAAATGATTTCAGAATATTCTATACTTTATTCTTTACATGTCAATATTACAAGAATAAAATATTGTAAGGCGTTGTACAAGTAAAAGCTACGCGAAAGGAGAGTTTTTTTGAAAAAACCTGTAAGGTTATCCGAAAATATCTATTTAATTGATGATTTTGATTTAAGCATGACTGAACGCACAGGTACATATTTGCTTTTAGAAGAGAAAATTACGCTAATAGAAACTTCTGCCAGTCCTTCGATACCATTTATTTTAGATGGGCTGGAAGCACTTGGAGTTATACCTGCGGACATTGCTTACATAATTGTTACTCATATCCATCTCGATCATGCTGGAGGAGCGGGACTGCTGCTAGAGCATTGCCCCCAGGCAAAAGTGATTGTCCATCCAAAAGGAGCAAGACATTTAGCAGATCCATCGAGGTTGATTGCGGGAGCTAAAGC
>NZ_JBAVFI010000694.1:0-10856 GCF_049588175.1 Mesobacillus sp. | reverse complement strand
CAGTGAAGTCGTTCTTTGACTTCATTGGGCGGACCGAAGCGACTCGAGGGGCTAGGCGCTGGAGCTGGACATTTCTCGAAGTGAATTTCCTTTCTTATCCCAAAATAAATAGAAAATAAAAAAACATCCGATCAGGATGTTTTTTACTTTTCACTTTCTTCCTGTGCAGCTGCCATGCCTTTTGCAGTAATTTTAAAATGCGATGCATGCCAAGCTACATTTGAATGAACAAATAGGATTGCCTGTGGGGACTCATGTTTAATATGGAACTTTTCAGCAATATGATTTGAGAGATCTCGTGAATCCTGGACTGTTAAAAAGTATAAAGTATTGCTGCCATTCTTCCCATATTTCGCGAATTCATCATAACCAGCCTGGCTGATTGGGCATGTCGTACTATGCTTTAGCATGAAGAATGTTTCTCCAGACTCTACAAGCTGATCAAATTGTTCGATTGAATCAATTTTTTGCATCATTCTACTCTCCTTCAATAAAATAAACGGTGAAGTTATCTTACCACTTCACCGTTTTTATGACAAACTTACTGATTCAATTTGCTCTCAGTATCATCGAAAGCCTTTTGCGTTTCTTCAAGCTTTTTCTGGATTTCTTCTCCTGTAGCCGTGTGTGTGCTATCCATTGTACTCGTTTCGGCCATTGATGTAGGAACCTCTTGGAGTTCTCCCTCTGTAGCAAAGTCCTCTTCTGTTGTTTGTGAAGCAGTGCCAGCATTTTGCTGATTTTTCATGTCTTTCACTTTGCTGACGATAGTCGAAGATTGCTGTGAAACAGTCTCCTTCAGTCCACTCGCTTTTTCCTTCGCTACTGAAGCAAGATCAATTCCCTTGCTCTTTAGAGTCGAAGTCTGCTCGTTTAGCGTGCCTCTAAGCTCTTTTCCAGTTTTCGGTGCAAGCAGCAGTGCTGCAAGAGCACCAGCAAGACCGCCAACAATTGCTCCTGTAACAAAGTCTCTGGAGTTGCTGCTTTCACGCATTGAACTATTCACATCGTATTGCGTGTACTGATTTTGTTCTCTGTTTACCATATCTTTCTCCACCTTTCCTTAATACCTAGCTCTTTCACGCTGTCTTACAACCATTTGTTCGCCAACCATCTGATCTTCAGTCATCTGGTGGTCAATCTGGGCTGTTTTTTTTGTCTTCCACTTTTCCTTCAATTCTAGGAATACGTTGCTCCATTGAACAACCTGTGAAATTTTATCCTTATTCTTATCAAGCTGCAGGTCAACCATGTTTTGAACATTATGGATTGACTGGTTGAAACGCTGAACAGAATTTCCGACATCCTTAACAGCATTTACAACACTGTTTAGGCTTTCTGATTTTCTGGAGATATCATCGGCCAAATTGTTTGTCTTGTGCAGAAGCTCTGTTGTTTCACGAGTCACTCCATCCAACTGCTTCTCCAGGCCATCAAGTGTGCCTGATACACTGTCTAAAGTTGTTTGTAGAGATTTCAGTGTTTTTGATAGAGAGATAACCAACACTAAAAATGCAATTGCTATTACAGCAACACTTAGATACAAAATAATTTCCACTGTTTAACACCTCCGTTAGCATATGTACATTTTACCCCGCAAAAAGCAGCGTAAACCATCTTGTCCAATAAGTATTTCAATAAAGCCTCCCCCTTTTCCTTCCTTAAAAAGAATATCTTTCTATTATGTATGTGTTCTTTCTAATCTTATATTTTTATCCATTTGGAAAACAGCACAAAATGCCCCATTTGGGGTACAATATGGTTATGTCTACTATTTTTAACCTTTAGGAGTGATTTAGTTGAAAGACCCTCGTATTCAAACACTGGCAAAGAACTTGATTAATTACTCGGTAAAACTTCAAAAGGGTGAAAAAGTCCTTATTGAAAACTTCGGCCTTCAACGCGAACTTGTCACAGCTCTTGTGAAAGAAGCGTATGCAGCAGGTGGATACCCATTCGTCTCTTTGAAGGATCACCAGGTTGACCGTGCATTACTGATGGGTGCACAAGAAGAACAATTCGATATGATCGCTGATTTTGAAGCAAATGTGATGGGCAAAATGGATGCTTATATCGGATTGCGTTCAGGCGATAACATTAATGAGCATGCAGACGTACCAGCAGATAAAATGAAGATCCACGGCAATACTGTTGGCAAGAAAGTACATAGAGACATCAGGGTTCCAAAAACAAAATGGGTTGTTCTGCGTTATCCAAATTCAGCTATGGCTCAATTAGCTAAAATGAGCACTGAGGCGTTCGAAGACTTCTATTTTAATGTCTGCAACCTGGACTACGGCAAGATGGACAAGGCAATGGACAGCCTTGCAGATTTGATGAACCGCACGGATAAAGTAAGACTTACAGGACCTGGAACCGATTTAACCTTCTCAATCAAGGATATCCCTGCAGTTAAATGTGCAGGTGAGCTTAATATTCCAGATGGAGAGGTTTACACTGCACCTGTCCGCGACTCTGTAAATGGCGTGATCACATACAATACGCCTTCCCCTTATCAAGGTTTTACTTTTGAGAATGTAAAATTAACATTTAGGGATGGCAAGATTGTTGAAGCAGAAGCAAATGACAGCGAGCGCATCAACAAGATCTTTGATACCGATGAAGGTGCCCGATTCATCGGTGAATTCGCAATTGGCGTTAATCCCTACATTCTCCATCCAATGCAGGACATCCTTTTTGATGAAAAAATTGATGGAAGCTTCCACTTCACTCCAGGCCAATGCTATGATGATGCCTTCAACGGCAACCATTCAAATATCCACTGGGATATGGTTAACATCCAGCGCCCAGAATATGGCGGCGGAGAAATCTATTTCGATGATGTCCTGATCCGTAAAGATGGACGTTTCGTGATCCCTGAATTAGAGGTATTGAACCCTGAAAATCTAAAATAAAAAAAAAGGATGCGGCCAATCGGCCGCATCCTTTTCATTTAAACAAGTAATTGTTTCTCATATGCTTCCTGGAACTTCTGGATATCTCCTGCACCCATGAATAAAATCACGCCGCTTCCATGCTCCTTAAGGATAGAGGTATCATCCTCAGCAATGATTTCAGCGCCTTCGATTTTATCTTTCAGATCGGTGATCGAAAGCTTTCCGTGTACCTCACGGGCAGATCCAAAGATCTCGCATAGATAAACTTTATCTGCTTTGTTCAGGGTTTCAGCGAATTCATTCAAAAACGCCTGGGTCCTAGTGAAAGTATGCGGCTGGAAAACAGCCACGATTTCACGGTCAGGATATTTCTGTTTGGCAGCATCAATTGTTGCCTTGATTTCAGTCGGATGGTGAGCGTAGTCATCAATGATGATTTGGTCAGCAATCTTTTTTTCCGAGAATCTTCTTTTTACACCTTCGAAGCTTTGAAGCTGATCCTGGATAACCTTCGACTCAATATTTTCATATTGGCAAAGCGCAATAACCGCAAGTGAATTTAGCACATTATGGTCCCCGTAAGACGGAATCGAGAAAGTGTCATAAAAAGTATTTCTGACAAAAACATCAAAGGTAGTCCCACTCGTCGATTTGACGATGTTCCTAGCCTGGAAATCATTTTCTTCCCCGAAGCCATAAAATACTACAGGCACCTTGGCCTGAATTTTCTGCAGCTGCTCATCATCGCCACATGCGAAAATACCCTTTTTCACCTGCCAGGACATTTCCTGGAATGCTGAAAATACATCTTCGATATTGGCAAAGTAGTCTGGATGGTCGAAATCAATATTTGTCATGATTGCATAGTCAGGAAAATAGGAAAGAAAGTGACGTCGGTATTCACATGCCTCGAACACAAAATACTGAGCGTCCCTGTCACCTTTCCCAGTGCCATCACCAATCAGGAAGGATGTAGGCTTGGCGCCTCTCATGACATGAGCCAGAAGGCCAGTGGTCGATGTCTTGCCATGCGCACCTGTGATTGCTACGCTTGTAAAATTCTGCATGAAATCGCCTAGGAACCGGTGGTACCTGATGATTGGAAGTCCGTGCTTCATCGCTTCCTGAATTTCTTCATGGGTATCCGGGTAGGCATTGCCGGCAATGATGGTCATTCCGGGCTGTATATTTTCCTTATTAAACGGAAGGATCTTTATTCCAGATTTCTCAAGGGCCACCTGGGTAAAAAAGTGCTTGTCATAATCGGAGCCCTGTACCTGATAGTCCATATCATGGAGAACTTGAGCTAGCGCACTCATTCCAGACCCCTTTATACCTACAAAATGGTAAATAGTCATATAAAGAACCTCCAACAACGTCTGTATGTAACACAGTATATGACAGATATCCTGTTTTGCTCTTTACCCCTGATCGGCCCTTCATGATCAAAAAGTCGGTCTGAAGATAAAGAGAAACAGTATGTTTTATCTATCTGCTTTAATGTATTAAATCATTATAACATCAATTTTATTAATAACACAGTTCCAATAAAAAACGTAATCCTGCGCAAAAGCACATTTTCCCTATTTTGGTACATTTAAACACTTTTAATGCAGACTGGAAGGGAATTTATCGATTAGAACTCTACTTTTTCCAGGCGCGGATTCGGCCGGAACCTTCTTCCAGATTTCGCCTGATGTTTGCCGTTCAGCATTACATTGTCACCGGTAAAGCCAATCTTTAGTTTTAAAAGGCTGCCGCCGACGCCATACATATCAACTGGTACATCATGCTTTTCAAAATCAAGGATTCTCTTTTCACTGAATCCGCCGCTTACGACAATTTTAACATGGGTAAATCCTTCATCATCTAACGCTTTTCTTAAAGCGAAGATTAATTCAGCATTAACACCCCGCGGGTCAAATGTTCCGAGAAGGTGCTCGTTTCGAAGAAAGTACTGGTCAATCATCGTCCGGGAAGTATCTACACGGACTCCCTTAAGCCTTTCCCCAAACTCCCTTGCAACTTTCAATGAATCTGTGATTGCATCATTATTATAATCTACAAGGGCAATTAAATCATCATTCGGAAAGGTTTCATGATAAGCGTGGGTAGCAGCTACGATATCTCCTTTAAAGAGCTGGATCAAAGCATGCGGCATAGTTCCCATTCCTTGTTTGCCCCACCATTCATTCATGGCATGTGTTGCCTGGGCTGTAGCACCGCCTATATAGGCTGCATATCCATCTCCAGCCTGGGTCGTATAATGGTCATCTCTGTCTCCCATGAATATGACAGGCTTTTGCTTGCCAGAATAACTTGCTGCCTTGACTACATTGTAGACGTTCGTCGAAACAGATGTCCTTCTTGCAAGGATTCCATCGATGATTCCTTCCAGATATCCAAAATTCTGGTATGGTCCTGTGATTGTCAGGACTGTTTCAAATGGAGCTATTCTTTCTCCATCCTTAAGTGAGTATATCTCCAGTTCCTCCGGATTGTCAGCAAATGTTTTTACAAGGGCAATCACTTCATCTGTCCCGCAAAGAACTGCATCATCCTTTTGGAAAAACTGCATCGTAATAATATTATCTTCGTGATATTTCTTAACAAGCTCTCTTGTCTTAAGAAAATACACAGCCGAAAACCAGCCATCCCTGATTCTTTCATCAAACTTAAAAGTATGATTTGTCAGGCGGCTGATTTTCCCCTGCATTTTCAATTCTATTTCCTTCATCCGAAAAGCTCCTTCAACATCAACCCTCAGTAGGGCTCTGGGCATCTATCCTTAGTATAAGGATATGCTAATAAAGAATACCATTAATTAATTGAATGTACTAGTATCCTGGAGCGACTCCAGGTCTGAGGCAGAAATCAACACATCCCTGGGTTTGCTTCCCCTTCCTTCAGATATGAACCCCTGCTGTTCCATCATTTCAATTAATCTGGCTGCCCGATTATAACCTATTTTAAAACGGCGCTGAACACTTGATGTAGATGCCCCGCCCTGCTCAACGACAAATTCGCAGGCTTCATAGAAAAGTTCATCTTCTTCTTCTGTAATCTGTGCTTTTTTCAGCAGCTCCTCTTGCTCAAACAAAAATTGTGGAGCACGCTGCTCTCTTGCAAATGCCACTATATCATCAATTTCATTGTCTGTCACAAAAGTACCCTGCAAGCGGAACGGTTTTGATGATCCGTTTTCAAGGAAAAGCATATCCCCACGTCCCAGCAGCTTCTCAGCTCCGCTAATATCAATAATCGTCCTTGAATCAATCTGAGACGATACTGAGAAAGCAATTCTCGTAGGTACATTGGCTTTAATCAATCCTGTAATGACATCTACGGATGGACGCTGAGTTGCAATAACCAAATGGATGCCGCAAGCACGCGCCTTTTGGGCAATCCGGCAGATTGCTTCTTCTACATCAGCAGGGGCCATCATCATCAAATCAGCCAACTCATCAATAACAATTACGATAAATGGCAGTTTTTCCGAGAATCTGCGGTGCTTGATGGCAAGCTCGTTGAAACGGTTGATATCACGTACGCCAGTATGTGCGAACAGCTCGTATCTCCGCTCCATCTCCTCTACAGCCCACTTAAGCGAAGCAGTAGCCGCCTTCACATCTGTAATGACGGGACTGACAAGATGCGGGATATTATTGTAGGGAGCCAGTTCCACCATTTTCGGATCAATCAGCAGCAGCTTCACATCATCTGGATGCGCCTTGTAAAGAAGACTCACAAGCATGGTATTGATACAAACACTCTTCCCAGATCCAGTCGCACCGGCAATTAGACCATGAGGCATTTTTTTCAAGTCAGTGACAATTGGATTTCCAGCGATGTCTAATCCAAGGGCGACCGCCAATGGCGATTCATTCTCAAGGAAGTAGTCCCCCTGTAAAATTTCACTTAATAAAACCGGTCTGCTTGAATGATTTGGAACCTCAATACCAATCGTATGCTTTCCTGGGATAGGGGCTTCAATCCTAATATCCTTTGCAGCAAGGCTTAACTTAATGTCATCTGAAAGATTTGTAATTTTATTCACTTTGACACCTGGTTCAGGCTGCACCTCAAAACGAGTAACAGAAGGCCCCTGTGTCATATTAACCACTTTTGCTCCTACATTGAAATTCCTCAACGTTTCATTCAGCATATGCTCCTGCTCTGCCAGCCATTGAGGATCAGGCTCCTTGAAAACCGGAGGGCTCAATAGATCAAGCGGCGGGAATTCATAGTCACCTGGTGCTTCTGCTTCTGTTTGGACTGCAGCTGCAACTTCATTCGTAACAGGGCCTGATGTAGCAGACTTGAATGGTTCAGCCTGGCTATTTGATATTTCAGCGGCTTGCTGTATTGGGGCTTGTTGACTGGCTAATTGCTCCATAGAAGCCGTCTGTTCAAATTCATCCAGTTTAATTTCCGAAACAGCGTTTCCAGAAATCGCCTGCTGCCTATCCGGTTCCACAAGAGATTTCTGTTCAATTACAACCGGTTGACTATTTGCTTCTGCAGGAGCAGTCTGTTCCATAGTTATTATTTCAGTATCCACTATTGCCTGACTGCTGTTTTCCTTGGACTGGTCTTTTGCAATCATTCCGGAATCATGCTGGTTCGGTACGGCTGTGGCACTCGTTTTCGATCCTTCTGTCATGAAAGAAGGATACTTTGATGATTCACGTTCTTCCCATTTCTTCCTATCCTGCTTGAGCATGATGACGTTGAATGGAAGCTGTCTAGTCCTCGGTTGTTCTGGTTGTTCTGGTTTTGGTAGTTCTGGTTCTGGTTGTTCTGGTTTTGCAGCTTCTTTATCCAAGCGTTCAGGATTAATTAGTATTTCTGCGACAGCCTGTTCATCAGATTCTTTAACAGGTTCTTCCTCAACTAGAGTGCTTTCATTTTCTCCATCAAACCCTTGTTGATTTAATGTTAATTCTTCTGTTATCACAGGAGCTTTCTGAGAAAGATTTACCTCAAATATTTTATTCAACGCTTCTGCTTCTAATTGAGATTGTTCAGCTTCAGCCTCAGTCTCAGTTTCTGCAGCCTTTTGGTCATTCTTCTTATCAGGTGCTTCTGCAAGATCTTCCATTATGTAAATATCCTGCTTGTCTGTCTCATCTGCTCTAACTGTTTTGTTATGTGCAGATTCTTCTGAAAATCCTTCGGTATGGTTTACTTCAGCAACAGGGCGAACATATTCTTCATTAATGCCAGCTTCTCCAGCTAAAGGTTCCTGATTTTGTTCAAAACCTCTAAGTTCATATTCGACCTCTTCGAAATCCTTTTTATTTTCCTGCTTTGGCTTAATAGGCGGCCTGTTATAGGCGTAAATCGGCGAAGGTATTTCAGTTGGTTTAAAAGGCTGCCTGAATTTCGGTGAACTTTCTTTTCTCGGTTCATAACGAAACTTCGCTGCTGTTTCCTTCACAGCCTCTCGCTTGAAGCTTTGAGGCTTTTCCTTAACAGTTTCCTTGCGTGGCTTTGGAGAAGCTCCCTTTAAAGGTTCACCTTCCTCCTTTACTCTCAAGGGGCCTTTCTCCTTGAAAAGCGGCTTAATTTCAGCAACAGGCTCAACTTTTTGTGAAGTGACATTTTTCTTATTCACTTTTACAGTCCCACTATGTTCGTCAGGAATCAACGGGAAACGGAACTGTCCTTTTGGATATTGGTATAATACTCTCGCTTCTACATCATTCTTTTTGTTTCGCTCTGTGTGCAAAGGCTTTTGAACAGGTTGTACCTGTTCAATATCTTCAAATTCATTATCATCATTCTGGAACATCGTGAAAATCTTTTTTATCCAACTCAATATAAATCACTCTTTCTTTCACATTTCATTACTATTTTAACAGTTAATTCGTTTTTTTCGAGATAAATTGAAAGAATGAGTATTTTTTACGAGAATAAACACAGTGGAAAATAAACTTTCGGCATATGAAATCACCCAAATAATGACAAGCCATGAACATAAAGGAAAAAAGCCCGTTATCATCGGGCTTTTGAACTAAATACTCCGTTATTCTTTTTTAGTTTTCCCCAAAATGAAGATTGGTTCTAATTCACCGTTTTCATATAGGAAGCTTAGGGCAGTAATCGGCACTCTTCCGCTCGCAAAAAAGCTCATTGTCATCTGGGCCAAAATATCATAACCTGTATTGTTTTCAACATCTGCGATAATCAAAACATCTTGATGGGGAACAGCTATCGCCATTGTCCCCTTCATCCGTTTTTTCATCTCATTCAAGAAGCTTGTATTCAAAATCCGGCTTGCATCATAACCATCATTGGTATTCAGGAAATAAAAAGTATTTTCAGCAACTCGGTCTTCTTTGAACTTCACCGATAGTGACCGGACATTAAACAAAGCTGTTTCACGTACCTGTTTGGCCGTCCAACCTTCTTTTTGCAGAAGCTTTGAATCAATCAGCCTATATGTATTCCCTAAATCAAGAGCATAGTAAATCCTCGTTTCTGCAGTGTGCTCATCATATAGGAAAGGGACACCTTCCTCTGCTTCTGCAGGAAAAGAAGTTGATCGGATCACAGGGTAAATATTTTTTTCCTTCCCGGAAAGCTCGACTTTGTTTTCCATTGCATTTAGGCCTTCTGATACGTAATAGACAACTTCATCAATTGCCTTTTCCTTTTGCTCCTGCCATTTCGCTATAATGCCTGGCAGCGCTACGGTAATTCCTCTGCCTGTATTTATATTTTCTATTCTCAGCTGGTCTTTTTCACGGTCATAGGTAAATGAGCGCTCTGGATGCTTCAGACGCTCCTCGAGCTCTTTACGCATTTTTCTGCTATCCATGAATATCCCTCCAATTCTTCAGGAGATTATGCCAATCATTTTACATGAAATTTCCCTCCACCTCAAAAGATGGAGGGAAAAAGATTAAGCCAGGCCTTCAATAAAGTTTTCGATTTCTTCCTGTGTTTTTCTGTTTTTACTTACGAACCGGCCAAGTTCCTTGCCATTATCGTAGGCAATAAAACTCGGAATTCCGAAAACATCCTGCTGGATGCAAAGATCGATGAATTCATCGCGATCCACTGAAATGAATGCATATTCCTGATACTTGCTTTCAATTTCAGGCAGGACAGGCTCAATAACACGGCAATCAGGGCACCAGTCTGCAGTAAATAAAAATATATGTTTTCCGTTGTTTTTCAACGCTTCGAATTGTTCCATCGATTCTAAATTTTTCATAGGGGCTTCCTCCTGGTAAAAATCTAACTACTTCATATATTTTAAACATGCTCAAACAAAAAAGAAACTAATCCGATTTGACTCATGGTTATTACTCAAAAAAGGAACGCTGTCAATTTGACAGCGTTCACTTAATTTTCACTGAATTAGCGATTTTCATCATAGCTTCAGCATCATTTTTCATGTTGTCTGTTTCGGTTGTCAGCTTTACCCCGCCGATCCCGACAATTAATTGATAGCGATCTTCTTTTAGTTTTTTAACCAGCATATAACCAAATTTGCCGCCTTTATTGTATGTTTCATTTACGTCCCATTTTTTTTGCTGTTTCATGGTTGATTCATAGACGACCTTGCTATCTTCTTTTTCATGCTGATTATAAAATAAAATATAAGTCCTTGATCCATTTTTAAGCAGTATATTGTTTGGTGATTCATCTTCTACTTCAATCCCAAAAGGCATATGATAATCTATATCTTTAGTACTATTATTTGTTTTCTCCGGTTTGCTTTCAAAAACACTGCCCACGGCCTCATCTGCCGCTTTCTTGTCATCAGAAAACGAGGCAGAGCAAGCTCCAAGCAGAAATACTCCTATAATAACAAGCCCAAATGACCTAATGAACTTTATCATACTTTTTTCCTCCCTGTTACGACTAAACCACTTCTTTTCTATCATACCTTTCTTGCTTATTAACTTACAAGACTTGTACAGTAAAAATTGTTGGAAAATATAACAT
>NZ_JBAVFI010000693.1:0-2199 GCF_049588175.1 Mesobacillus sp. | reverse complement strand
TATTGCGAACATTGGTGGAAAAGGTCCCGGCATATGAACTGCATTTCCGTAAAGATCCTACATTTTGGGAGCTGATTTCATAATGGTCCATTTTATACAAAAAAATAGCTTTGAGGCGACCCATATTGAGGATGAGTGGATCATTCTGGATACTGATCAGTTTACGGTCACGAGACTTAATGATCTTGGCGGCTTTTGTTGGCTGAAGCTTCGTGAAGCTCAGACAGTTGATTCTCTCAGCGAGGCGATTGACCATGAATATGGTTCAAATTGTGAAAAAACTTCTATTGATAAGTTTTTATCCGATTTAATGAAGTGTGGGCTGATTGACCATGCTATTTGACCAGGCAACGATCCGTTTTTTGAAAAGTGCTGTTGAAAAGGATGGATTTCTTGAGTTGCCTGCACAAGGGGATAGTATGTTTCCTTTGATCCAAAGAGGAGATGTGTGCAGGTTCAGCCCATGCAGCCCTGACTCTTTGGTAAAAGGAGACATTGTTTTATTCCATACAGAACACGGTCAGCTGATTGCCCATCGAGTTTTACATAGGCAAATGATTGATGGCAGCCTCCACTATATTTTAAAAGGGGATTCCAATCTAGGATGCGACGCTCCTGTTAAGGAAGGTCAGATGATTGGAAAACTTTCTTCTATTAAAAAGAAAGTTCGGGAATTATCTATTGAGCGCTCCATAGCGAAACTCTGGGGAAAGCTCATCCTGTCTTTGCCATTCTTGTCGGGGATGGTAAGAAGGTATTTGAACTTGAAAAATCATAATTTATGGAGCACCCTATGGCGAAAATTGACCAGCTTTTAACCACAGCAAACCAGTATTTTTCAATGAAGGATATCCGCAAGACCTTTTCGATGCTGAAACCATTTTTTCTTAAGCATTCGAAGGCTTATTCGGTACTCCTTTTTTTATTAGGGTTTGATATCTTTTTTACCCTGGCGTTTGCCTGGTTTTTTGGGAATATTACCGATGCGGCGATTCGCGGGGATTTCACTGAACTGAAAAAACTGATTCCGATTGGAATTGGCCTCACGATCCTCAATATCCTTTCGAATTTCTGTGATATTTATTTTGAAACGATTGCTTCCAACGGCCTGAAAAAGGATTTGAAAGAGCATTTATTCAAGCATATTCTCCGCCTGAGAGCAGGCGATGCCTCTAACATTCGTTCTGGCGACCTTCTTTCGTATTTCACCAATGATATTCATAGTATCGATGGAGTTACGGGAAGCAGTTTGATTAGTTTAATCCGTCTGCCAGTCACCTATATTGCGGTCCTCATCTATCTATTTCAAATTAATTGGGTTTTGTGTATGATCAGCGTTCTGATTGCGCCAGTTGCGATTGTTGCTGGGGCTGGTTTTGGCTTGCTTTTGAAGCGTAATGGCCGGAAGCTTCACAGTTTAATCGCGGATATTAACAATACTTTAAATGAGACATTCCAGGGCATTCAAGTCATCCGCTCCTTCACGCTCGAAAAGAAGATTTATGAAAAATTCTCCCGCCAAAATGATGACTATTTTAAATTGGAGCTGGAAAACGCCAAGCTTCAGGGCTGGTATTATTCAGGCGGATATCTAATCAGTTCTGTAGTTTTTCTGACATGTCTTTCGCTTGGTGCGTATTTTGTCTATGAAAAAGAAATGACAATCGGTTCCTTGCTAATTTTTACAAATTTAGTAGGTTATCTTGTCAACCCTTTGACTGGTCTCGCGGGGCAGTGGGCCGGCTTTCAAAGAGCGATTACCGCAATTGAAAGAATTATTGATTTGGTCGAAAAGCCTTTGGCATCTGTTGAACTGCAAGACTACACGCCTGTAAAAGCTAATGTAAAATCGATTGAATTCAAGGATATCACCTTTAGTTACGATGAAAATAAATTGATTTTTTCTAACCTGAATCTGCAAATACCTCCTGGTAAAATGGTTGCCCTGGTAGGTCCGAGTGGAGCAGGGAAAACGACATTGTTCAATCTGCTGCAAGGTTTCTATCAGCCGCAAGCAGGAGAGAGTTTAATAGATGGATTGTCAACCGATGAAATGACGCTATCAGAATTAAGAAGCTCGATTGCCCATGTTCCTCAGGAAACCTTCCTGTTTGCTGGAAGCATCCGCGACAATCTTTTGATGGCACGGCCAGGGATTACCGAGCCAGAAATGATTGAAGCGGCTAAGAAGGCATGCAT
>NZ_JBAVFI010000692.1:0-4332 GCF_049588175.1 Mesobacillus sp. | reverse complement strand
ATTTTCCAGTTCTTGAGAAAAACCCCCTTCCCCTGACAACACACAGTCAGGGTTCTCAGCGATCCTCCTGATATCCTTAGGCATCTGTTCCATTAGTTTGACGATGGACAGGATCATCACCGGCATTTTAGAGATGGGATCATACAACTGATTCCCGCTGTCTATCAAACCCCTGATATTAAATGACATTCCCATGAACTGGATCTCCACTTCAGCCAATGACTCATATTGAATCTTTGTCATTTCGAACTGTTCTATATTCCTCCTGGAAAAATGCCATGCCAGTGGGAACCCTAATAGTACAAACAGCCAGCTAATCGGATCGCCATAACCTTTTATATGATTCATAGCCACATTCGAGGCGAGATCCATATCAAATTGGATAAAATAATGGACACCCGTCAGCGTCCCTCCAAGCAAAAAGGTCGTTACATAGAATGTCATTAAAGCCTTAATGAAAAATCGCAATCTCTTGTACCCAAATACTGATAGCACCATAAAGATCGAAAAAAATAATTTTCCTGCAGGGTGCCCCGCTGCTGCATGTAACGGAGTAATAGACAATATAATGAGCAATGAACCAATGAACCCTCCCAGTGCAACTCGCCAAAGCTTAACATGCCTCTTCAGGATCAAGGCGGTCAAATATAGGAGGAATGCATCAAATAATAGATTCAGAGCCCAAATTACATCAAGATAGATCTTCACCTTGCCTCCCCCAGTCCAAAACCAAAAACATTTTTAAGGTGAATGTCCCTTCGCTGCCTGTTCTATCATTCCGTTACGAAAAAGTATATCGTCATTGCTTCATGAAGTGTGTCACATTATGTATACAAAACAACAGAGATTTTCACTTTTACATTCGGATTTTGTCAATTTTCAGATTATTATCTATTAATGGAGATTCCTACCCAACTCGGTAAAGAAAAACTTATTCTCGAGGTTTTGACTTAGACGAAATAAAAAAAGACCCACTTTAACGCACCACCGCGCCGGGGGTCAGACCCCCACCACTTTAAAGCGAAAAAGGCACAGCCTGTTGGCTGTGCCTTTTTAAAATATATCCTGACTATTAGCGTCTTCTGTTACGGTTGCGCAGGAATGTTGGGATATCCAGTGCGTCTTCGCCTTGTGGCGAAGGATTGCTTCTTGGTGCTTCTTGCTGAATTTCTTCACGCTTTGGCTGTTCACGCTTGATTGCACCAATCTGAGGCTTCTGCTGGCCACCAAAACCTGGTCTTGTTGGCTTAGGCTGGACAACTTCTTCATTGAAACCTGTTGCGATAACAGTAACAATGATTTCATCCTTTAGATTCTCATTAATAACGGAACCGAAGATCATGTTTACATCCTGGTCTGAAGCGGTGGCAACGATATCTGCAGCTTCCTGAACTTCATATAAGCTTAAGTTCGTTCCGCCAGTAATATTCATAAGAACACCTTGTGCTCCATCAAGTGATGTTTCAAGCAAAGGAGATGAAATAGCCTTTTTAGCTGCTTCAGTAGCACGGTTTTCACCAGCTGCTACACCAATACCCATCAAGGCTGAACCTTTATTGGACATGATTGTTTTAACATCAGCAAAGTCAAGGTTAATCAATCCTGGAGTAGCGATCAAATCGGAGATACCCTGTACACCTTGACGAAGAACATTATCCGCTTCACGGAATGCCTCGAGCATAGGAGTGCTCTTATCAACGATTTCAAGCAAACGGTCGTTAGGAATGACGATCAGCGTATCTACCGCTTCCTTCATTGCACCAATTCCGCCGCCAGCTTGTCCAGCGCGCTTACGTCCTTCAAACGTGAATGGACGTGTAACTACACCAACTGTTAGGGCGCCTAGGTCCCTTGCAATCTGAGCAATTACTGGGGCTGCACCAGTTCCTGTTCCTCCACCCATTCCAGCAGTAACAAATACCATATCTGCGCCTTTAAGCACTTCTTCGATTTGCTCTTTGCTTTCCTCGGCAGCCTTTTTGCCAACCTCAGGATTAGCGCCAGCGCCAAGTCCACGAGTGAGCTTTGCACCGATTTGCATTTTTATTTCAGCTTTGGAAAGATTTAATGCCTGTGCGTCTGTATTAACCGCGATAAATTCAACACCCTGAACACCGTGTTCAATCATTCGGTTAACCGCATTATTTCCGCCGCCGCCAACACCGATAACTTTTATAGTAGCAAGTGAATCTAAATTAGTATCAAATTCCAACATGACAAATCCTCCTAATTCGTCGATATCCTGTTAGCACTGATTATTCAAAAAAGTAGCCAAGAAATTTCTTCATTCTTGATGACACTTTTTCTTCAGGCTGTTTCTCAGGCTTCGATTTTGGATGCGGCTGTTTCTGAACTCTTTTTTCTTTTGGTTCTAATTCACTGAAAGCAGCTTCCATTTTCTTTCCTTTTAATTTTGCATTTTTATACGCAAATTGTATCAATCCGACTGCAGTCGTGTATTGTGGTTCTCTTACACCGATATAATCAGGAATCGCAATTCTGACACGGCTCTGGAATATATCTTGGGCAAGCTCCAGAACACCCTGCATATTTGCTATGCCTCCAGTAAGGACAAACCCCCCTGGAAGTTCCCTGATGTTCATGATTTTCAATTCGTCCTGAACCAAGGAGAATATCTCTTCCATCCTTGCTTCAATAATATCGGCAACTTCCAGCTGGTTGAACTGCTGCTGCTGGTCACTGCCAATGATTGAGACTTCGAAAAATTCATCTTCGGAAGCATGGTCATAAAAAGCATGTCCATGTTTAATTTTCAATTTATCCGCTTCTTCCGTTGTTGTACGCAGGCCGATTGACAAGTCTTTTGTAATATGGTCCCCGCCTACAGGAATAACAGATGTCCCTCTTAAATGCCCGTTCTCAAAAACAGCGACTGTTGTAGAACCACCGCCGATATCAATCATCGCGACACCCATATTTTTTTCGTCCTTAGAAAGGGCGAAAGCTCCAGCTGCAAGCGGCTGCAGGCCAATATCCAAAATTTCAAGGCCAGCACGCTCTACACAGCGAAGTGTATTATGTAAGATGGTCTTAGAACCTGTAATAATCGTTCCTTCCATTTCAAGCCGTACACCGATCATGCCTCTTGGATCATTGATCTCATCAAGGCCATCCACGATAAATTGCTTTGGAATCACGTCTATTATCTCTCTCTCCGGCGGGATTGAAACCACCTGTGCAGCGTCAATGACTCTCGCAACATCATCATTCGTGATTTCGCGATTATCACTTGATACTGCAACCACGCCATGGCATGGCATGAGTGATACATGGTTCCCGGTGACTCCTACGATCACCTGGTTAATCTTCATACCTATCATTCTTTCAGCTTGCTCTACTGCCCGTTTAATAGAATGAACGGTTTCATCTATATCAACAATGGAGCCCTTTCTTAATCCTTCGGACTTCACATTGCCAACACCAATTATGTTTAAAGAGTCGTTGACCATTTCACCAATGATAACTTTCACACTGGATGTACCGATGTCAAGACTGACATATATATCATTGCTGTTCATTCTGTGGCACCTCCTTCAACAATTCCTAATGTTTGAACAACAATTTGCTGCCGCACTTCTAATTGCGTTTCACAATTAATTACATTACTTTATTCGTCACAATTAAATATTTCCCTTTTAAAATATCATTTTTTTTTCTACTTTTCACTTGTAGTGGACCATTTTGTTAATAATATCCGCCTAATTACGGCGATATTTTGAAACAGTCTCACCCCGAAGGCAAAAACTGCTGCTAAATACAAGTCTACACCAAGATGAACACCTAGAAAAGCTAAACTTGCAGCTAATACTATATTAAAAAAGAAACCTGACACAAAAACCTTTTCATCGTAAATATTTTGAAGCTGGGCACGAATTCCTCCGAACAAAGTATCGAGGGCAGCAAGGATTGCGATCGACAAGTAATTCGAGTATTCATCCGGAATTTTTATATCGGTCAACAGCCCGATGATCACACCGATTATCAACCCCATTATTGGAAGCCACATTATCCGTTGCCTCCTCCTTTATCTTTATTAACGGGATCCATGTACCGAATCCTGATTGTATCCTGATAAGCCGGAACAACCAATTTGCTTTCAGACCTGTTCACCTTTACTTCAAGGTTATCAATGAAGAAATCCTCGGCAACTGTCGAAACCTTCATACGATTGTATAACTTTTCAGCTGTCTGGGCATTCTCGGCAATAACTTTGATTTCAATCGGAAAACGTTTTAGGGAGTGCCCATTTATTTTCGTTTCTCTGTTGATGTCACGGATGACCGTTGTATTGATAATCCTTTCCCCATCAAC
>NZ_JBAVFI010000691.1:0-2874 GCF_049588175.1 Mesobacillus sp. | reverse complement strand
AGAAGGAACCTTAAAACATATGATTCGCAATGCCAAGAATCATTATAAGGATTGTGCTGTCTATGGGCTTCTTCAGGAAGATTATTTTAAAAATGTGCAGTTATTAAATAATATCTAAAAAATTATTAGGAAAATTTTTTTTAGGTTATTGGGCTAACGGGAGCTTTAATGGAATAAACAAACGGGAACTTCTAAAAATGGAAGTTCCCTTATTTTTACTTGAAAATAAACAATATTATGTAACATAGCCTAAGATTAAAAAATCAAAATAATTAGAAAAATAGTTTTTAAATATAGCTTTACCCTTTATAATAGAATTGATTAAAGTAATTTTAGGAGGGGTTGCAGGGTGACGATTGAATCTTCCACTGAAACTGTCAAGCTGGTGATTGATGGCCGGGTAGCGGTTCTGGAACTGAACAGGCCAGAGGCATTGAATGCGCTTGATGTTGAAATGATTAGGGGAGTCAGCGCCAATTTAAAAGAAATCTGTAAATCAGATGAAGTTGACATCGTCGTAATAAAAGGAGCCGGGCGTGCGTTTTCTGCTGGCGGGGATATTAAGACGATGCTTTCGAATACAAATGAAAGCGATTTCTACCATGTGATGGATTATATCCATGACCTGATTGTTACCTTGTACAGTATGCCAAAAGTGACGGTAAGCGCAATTACTGGTGCTGCTGCCGGACTTGGTTTCAGTCTCGCACTAGCAACGGATTACATAATTGCAGAACCATCAAGTAAAATCGCAATGAATTTCATAGGGATTGGATTGATACCTGATGGCGGAGGACACTTTTTCATGGAAGAACGTCTGGGGGAAACCAAGGCAAAGCAGCTGATATGGGACGGAAAGACACTTTCCGCGAATGAAGCATATCGTCTTGGCCTGGTTGATGAGGTTCCGGATGGAGATTTTACCGGGGCAGTCGAAGCCAAGGTACAGGAATGGCTTGGTAAACCGATTCAGGCAATGATCAAAACGAAAAAAATTCTTGCCGAGAAAAACAGGCCATCATTATTGAAAATCCTTGAGCTTGAAAAATACGGCCAGTATAAAATGCGCCAGACCGAGGACCACCAGGAAGGAATCAAAGCATTTTTGGAGAAAAGAAAACCGGACTTCAAGGGGAAATAACAGGTACACAGAGATTTAAAGCCTGATTAATTAAAATTAAGCAGATTAGCAAATTATCAAAAAAGCAAAGAGGCTCGGACCTCTTTGCTTTTTTAGCTGAACTTATGGACGGAACAAAATCAATTTTCCTCTTGGTGATGTGCAGCGGTGTGTTTTGCCGCTAAGGTTTTTTTCTTCAAGCATTCTTGCACCTATTTCTTTTGCTTCTTCATCGTTTCCTGCCTGGAAGGATTCGTCGATTAATTTTTCTCCATTTGGTTCAAAGGCTGTTAGCTTGTAAGTTTCCATAACAAATACCCCTTTGTTAAAAAATTCAGATGATTACTATTATTTTTGCATAATTTTATTCATTATGCAAAACAAAATACCTATAAAGATATGAAACTATTTCCAATCAATAACGTAATAAGTAAGGGGAAAAGGAGGAGAATCAAAATGGTTTTAGAACTCGAACATGTTACAAAGCGATTCGGCGGATTCACTGCAGTGAACAGGCTTTCACTTAATATACCAGAAAAAGAAATGTTCGGTTTTCTTGGTGCAAATGGGGCTGGGAAGACGACAACTTTCAGGATGATCCTTGGACTGCTTGATGCATCTGAAGGCAAGATAACATGGGATGGAAAGCCGATAAATTATAGTACCAGCAGCATTATCGGATATTTGCCGGAAGAAAGAGGGTTATATCCTAAGCTTAAAGTTCGGGACCAAATTGTCTATCTTGCAAGGCTGAGAGGAATGCAAAAGCAAGCGGCGATCAAAGAGCTGGATCATTGGCTGAATCGTTTCAAGGTCCCTGAGTACGCGGATAAAAAGGTTGAAGAGCTTTCCAAAGGAAACCAGCAAAAAATCCAATTCATTGCAGCAGTCATTCATAAACCAAAGCTCTTGATTCTTGATGAACCATTCAGCGGCCTGGATCCAGTTAATGTTGAGCAGTTAAAAGAGGCTGTGGTTGACCTGAAAAATGGAGGAACAACCATTGTGTTCGCCAGCCACCGAATGGAGCATGTGGAGGAGATGTGCGAACATATTTGTATTATGCACAAGGGAAGCCCAGTGGTCCATGGTTCCTTGAAGGAAATTAAACGATCCTTTGGGAAAAAGAATTTAGTGATTCATGCTGATTTTGATATAGCTTTTCTGAAAGATTATCCAGGCGTGACGAAAGCAAAGCAGACTGCTGAAGGTATCCATCTGCAAATCGAGGGGGAGCAAATTGCTGAAGGGATTTTACAGAAAATTGTAGGCAAGGGGTTTATCCGCAAGTTTGTCCTAGAAGAACCAAGCTTGAATGATATCTTTATAGAAAAAGTAGGTGATTCATATGAATAACTTTTTTATCATTTTATTCCATACTTACTTGAGTAAATTTAAAACGAAATCTTTCATGGTGACGACAATCATTACAGCAGTCATCATGCTGGCTTTAGCCAATATGACGAACATCATCGATTTTTTCAATAAAGATGGTGCGGATGACAAAATCGCCGTGATTGATGAAACTGGGCAGCTTTATGTGCCGCTAAAAGAGCAAATAAAGGCTGCGGATAAGGATATTGTTCTTGAACAATATGATGGAAATGCAAACCAGGCAAAAAAAGAAGTCGAGGAAGGAAACTATAAAGGGTTGCTGGAGCTATCTCTTAACAAAGAGGGCCTGCCCGCCGCATCTTATAAAGCAATGAGTATTGCGGATTCCACCGTTCCTGCCGACTTGCAGGCTTCGCTGC
>NZ_JBAVFI010000690.1:0-9891 GCF_049588175.1 Mesobacillus sp. | reverse complement strand
GAACTTTCACTCGTATGCCTGAGCGTTCTGAACTTCCAGCTGAAATCAACGAAGCTCTTATCGTTGAATTCTACTCTCGTTAATAGTTTGTTCTTAAAACCCCTGACCATTCTGGTCGGGGGTTTTGCTTTTGCTTTTGCTTTTGTTTTTGCCTTTTACTTTTGCTTTTTACTTTTGTACTTGTTATTACATAGGTTTCGGAGACACTTTTCGAGTAATTCTACACAAGTTGCGGAATAAAGGAAGATAGTTGCGGGATTTCAGCATGAACTTGCGGAATGACACGGGAATCTTGCGGAATTCTGACAAAAAGTTGCGGAATGGAATAAATGTTAAAAGGGATAAGCTTCGACTGCGACTCCAATTTCCTAAAAAACAGCATTATATCTGCCTTAAATACACATAAGCATATTTCCAAAATCAAAAACAGCCTCCCTACAACTGAGGAAGACTGTTTTTTAAATTAGGCACGTGTTATCAACGCAGCTGCCTTAGTATTTAATCATGAAGTATTTCTTTTTGCCGCGGCGGACGATCGTGAATTGTCCCTCGATCTTGTCTTCTTCACCAAGGACATACGCTGTGTCTGTGACACGATCTCCATTCAGTGAGACAGCGCCGTTGCTGACATCTTCACGAGCCTGGCGTTTAGATGGTGATATTTTGGCTGCAACCAGCAAGTCAACTAACCCTAATTCCTCTTCTCCTTCTATTGTAAAAGAAGGAACGTCTTTGAAACCTTGTTTGATTTCATCTGCAGTTAGATTCTTTACGTCGCCACTGAATAATGCTGCCGAAATCTTGATGGCCTGCTGAAGTGATTCTTCACCATGTATGAAGCGAGTCATTTCCTCGGCAAGAGTTTTTTGGGCCTGGCGAAGATGAGGTTCGTCTTGAACTGATTTTTCCAATTGCTCGATTTCTTCCTTCCCTAGGAAAGTGAAGTATTTCAGGTATTTGATTACATCAGCATCAGCTGTGTTGATCCAGAACTGGTAGAACTCGTATGGAGAGGTTTTTTCCGGATCGAGCCATACTGATCCGCTTTCAGATTTACCAAACTTAGTTCCGTCTGCCTTCGTAACAAGCGGAATCGTCAACCCGAACGCCTTTGATCCTTCAGAAGACATCTTACGGATCAGTTCAAGGCCAGTTGTGATATTCCCCCACTGATCGCTTCCGCCAATCTGTAATTTGCAGTTATGGTTTTCGTATAAGTGGAAGAAATCCATTGCCTGCAGAATTGTGTATGTGAATTCAGTAAAAGAAATACCTGTTTCGAGCCTGGAGGCAATCGTATCCTTTGCCAGCATGTAGTTCACGCCGACATGCTTCCCGAAGTCACGAAGGAATGTAACGATATCCATAGAGCCTGCCCAGTCATAGTTATTGACCATCAGCGCGCCATTTTCACCTTCAACTTTAAAGATTTGATCAAGTTGCTTCCTGATACCATCAACATTCAGCTGTACTTGTTCAAGCGTCTGTAATTTACGTTCTTCACTTTTGCCGCTTGGGTCTCCAATCAATCCTGTCGCACCACCCACAAGTACAATCGGGCGATGCCCTGCATTCTGGAAACGACGAAGTGTCAAGAAAGGCAATAAATGCCCAATGTGCATGCTGTCCGCAGTTGGATCAATACCACAGTATAAGGAAATCTTCTCTTTAGAAAGTGTATCCTTGATTCCCTCTTCATCTGTCTGCTGGTACACGATTCCGCGCCATTCTAGATCTTTTAATAAATCCATCGTTTCTTCCTCCATTCAAAATTTACCCTGGGTATCCGGCAAACTACTTTTTAGCCAAATAAAAAACGCCCCTGCAATAAATTGCAGGGACGCTATAAATGCGCGGTACCACCCGGCTTGAAAACAAATTTGTCTTCCACTCAGTAATGTAACGGTTAAACCGGCCGCAGCTAATTTGTTATCCATTTCGCTGGCGGCGCTCGGGGAGGTAATTCATCCTTCTGTTTGTACCGGCTCACAGCACCCGCCGGCTTTCTGAAACATTGACAGAAGCACTACTAGTTCCCTTCAAAGCTTTTGCTATAAAGTTAATAATGCATTTTTACCATACTTACATATCCGCTGTCAAATTCGACATAAATTTTCAGAAAAATTGAGATTCGAGTCTTTTCGATTGCTTGTTTATGCTATAATGTATGTGATTTTAGGGGGAATGATACGAATGCAAGAAGAAAAACAGCCTTGGAAAGAGAAATTAAAATCCTTGGGTGCTTTTTTTACGAATAAAAAAACCGTAAAAGGAGCCAGGATTACCTATTCGGTCATCTGGAACATGGTGCTGTTATTGATTATTGTAATGGTGCTCGGTACTGGATTTGCGGGTGGTGTCGGTGCAGGCTACTTTGCATCCCTTGTTAAAGATGAACAAATCAGGCCTTATGAGAATATGAAAAAAGACATATACAACTACGAAGAAACATCTGATTTATATTTTGATAACGATGTTTATCTCGGCAAGCTCCGTACTGATCTCTATCGAGAAGAAGTAAAACTCGATGATATGTCAAAGTATTTGGTAAATGCAATAGTGGCAACCGAGGATGAGTATTTTTATGAGCATGATGGCGTTGTTCCAAAAGCAATCATGCGTGCGCTCTTCCAGGAAGTTACAAACTCGTCGACATCGTCCGGCGGAAGTACGCTAACTCAACAGCTCATCAAAAACCAAATCCTGACGAATGAAATTTCTTTCGAACGTAAAGCAAAAGAAATCCTTCTCGCGCTTCGTCTCGAAAAATTCTTCGATAAAAAAGAGATTTTGGAAGCATATTTGAATGTCGCAACCTTTGGAAGGAATGCGAATGGCAGTAATATTGCGGGTGTCCAGGCAGCAGCTAAAGGAATCTTCGGTAAAGACGCCAAAGATCTAACTTTGCCGCAGGCAGCTTTTATCGCGGGACTTCCTCAGAGCCCGTTCGGATATACGCCCTTCAGCAGCAATCATGGAATTCTCAAGGATAAAGCCGGCCTTGAACCAGGGCTTACAAGACTAAAAACAGTACTTACCAGAATGCATGGCGCTGGCTTCATCACAGACAAAGAGTTCAATGAAGCAATCAACTATGATATTACTAAAGACTTTGTAAAAGAAGTACCGAGTGATAATACTGTTGAAGAATACCCGTATCTCACTTTCGAAATCGAGGCTCGGTCTGTAGAAATTTTAGCGAAAATCCTTGCTGAACGTGATGGCTATGAAGCAGATGATTTAAAGCAAGATGAGGATTTAAGAGCAGAATATCATGCGCTGGCAGACCGCGACCTTCGCCAGAATGGCTATAAAATTTATTCGACCATCAACAAGGATATCTATAACAAAATGCAGGAAACGGCCACAAACTATGCTTATTACGGCAGTGATAAGCCTCAGGAAGTTCCGGATCCTGACGACCCAAATAAAACAATTACTATTCAAGAACAGGTTGATGTTGGCGCTGTAATGATTGAAAACAAATCAGGTAAAATAATCAGCTTCGTCGGCGGACGTGATTTTGACAGACAGCAATCCAATCATGCTACCTATACCACAAGGCAAAACGGTTCAACCATGAAGCCGCTGCTTGTCTATGCTCCGGCGATAGAATTGGGATCACTGAGTCCTGGCAGCGTCCTTCCAGACGTTGAAGTATTTTTGAACGGTCCAGGCAAACCGTGGCCGCACAACTATGACATGCGGTACAGTGGATTAACTTCTGCAAGATATGCATTGACAAAGTCTTATAATGTTCCTGCAGTCCTTGCCTATAAGAACATCCTTGGCCAAAAACCTGCCAATTTTCTGGATAAAATGGGCTTTTCGAATTTAACAAAAGATGATTATTCCAATCTTTCAACTGCCATTGGTTCTTTGCAAGGTGGAGTCACGGTAGAAGAAAATACAAATGCATTTGGTACATTCGCAAATGGTGGAAAATTTATTGATGCCTATCTGATTGACAAGATCGTTGATAAGCAAGGAAACATTATTTTTCAACATAAAGCAGAACCCGTTGATGTATTCAGTCCTCAAACAGCATACTTAACGATCGATATGATGCGGGACGTAATCAGAAGAGGAACAGCAACTGCTGTAAATGGCCGTCTTAAATTTGATTCAGACTGGGCCGGCAAGACAGGAACCGGGCATGAATATTATGATTCATGGTTCGTCGCTACCAACCCGAATGTGTCCATGGGTGTGTGGCTTGGCTATGACCATAATAAGCCACTTGAAAAAACCTATAAGGGTCTTTCATATGGTGTCAGGACTCAGTACATCTGGGCAGATTTAGTGAACGATGCATATGATGTAGCTCCTCAGCTGGTCGATCCGGCTGAACAATTTAAAATGCCAGGCGGGATAGTCAAAAGAGCATATTGCGCAGTATCTGGATTACTGCCTTCAAGCGCTTGTTCAAAAGCAGGTCTTGTAGAATCCGATTACTTCATCTCTAAGTACGCTCCAACTAAAGTTGATGACAGTCTCGTTGAAAGCAAATTTGTTTATGTTGGCGATAAGCGCTACCTAGCACTTGATTCAACTCCGGCAGAGTTTGCTGAAACAGGCGTAATCCTGAATCCAGAGTATATGGAAAGCATAATTGGCCATAAAATCAGAAACCCACAGCAGCTGATTCCTAAAAAGGATGCTTGGTCTAAAATTCTTGTGGCGGATGATAAGCTGAGTGAGAATGGAAAAACACCTGCATCACCAGGAATCAAGCTTTCTGGCAATACAATTACATGGGGAAAACACCCTGAAAATGATATTGTCGGCTATCGCGTTTACAATGGAAAACAGAAGATTGGCAGCATTAAAGCAGGAGCAGACTTAGTATTCAAGGCAGGCAGCGGTGCCTTCTATGTGACCGCCGTCGATATAGCCGGAAAAGAATCTGCACCATCTAATATTGTTGAGATTGGAGTACCTAAGGATCCAAAACCAGCGGATCCTCCGACAGATCCTAAACCAAATGACCCGCCTACGGATCCAAAACCGAAGGATCCACCTCCACCACCTCCTCCAGGAGATGGGGATGGCAACGGGAATGGGAATGGGAATGGGAATTAAAATTTAATTCGTACGAGCAAAAACCTGTATCCTTTTGGATACAGGTTTTGTTTTACATTGCGAAATGATTATGGCAAGATACTGTAAAAATCACGAATGTTAGAGATGTGTATTTTAATTAAGTTCGGTTTTTTCATCATTTTTTGTTGAAGAAATTAAAAATGGTGTTATAATGACTATAAATTAATAAGATTCACTCATATAATCGCGGGGATAGGGCCTGCAAGTTTCTACCGGATTACCGTAAATGATCCGACTATGGGTGAGCAATGTCAGGGTGGTAACTCTACCCTCTATTCGCCTGTATGCTTAACCGCCCAAAGGCCATTGCTTCACTCATTTTATGATGTGAATGCATGGTTTTTGGGCTTTTTGTATTTTAATGGCTCTCACCTAAAGAGGAGGAATAACATGGAACTGCTAATTGAAAAGATCAAAAACGAAGGGACCGTCTTGTCATCATCAATTCTAAAGGTAGACTCCTTCTTAAACCACCAGATCGATCCGCAGCTCATGCTTGAGATTGGAAAGGAATTTGCCGAACGATTTGCCGATTGCGGGATTACAAAAATAGTAACTATTGAATCCTCTGGAATTGCTCCTGCTGTTATGGCCGGCCTTCAATTACAAGTGCCAGTTGTTTTTGCCAGAAAAAGAAAATCTTTGACTCTCGTAAATGATTTGATAACATCCTCTGTTTACTCTTTTACCAAAGAAGAAACGAGTGAAATTTCTATTTCGAATAAATATCTATCAGAAAACGATAAGGTGCTGATCATTGACGATTTCCTCGCAAACGGACAAGCGGCATTAGGCCTTGTAGAAATAGCGATCAAGGCTGGAGCATCTGTAGAAGGAATCGGAATTGTTATAGAAAAAGGGTTTCAAGAAGGCGGCCGCATTCTTCGAAATAAGGGCTACCGGGTTGAATCATTGGCGATAATAAACTCGCTTGAAAACGGCATAGTCAGCTTTGAGAATTCAACAGAAAGAAAGGCGGAATTGGCGTGATGAAACAGAACCCATTCAAAATTGCTTCATTAGGAATCCAGCATGTATTGGCAATGTACGCAGGAGCGGTTATTGTTCCGCTAATTGTTGGAGGAGCCCTTGGATTAACAGGGGAACAGTTAACCTATTTAGTTTCGATTGATATTTTCATGTGCGGTATTGCTACCCTGTTGCAGGTTTGGCGCAACAAGTTCTTTGGTATTGGCCTCCCTGTTGTGTTAGGCTGTACGTTCACTGCTGTTGGGCCGATGATTGCCATTGGCGGACAATACGGAATTTCTGCAATCTATGGCTCCATTCTTGTATCAGGTATATTTGTAGTAGCAATTTCAAAGTTCTTTGGAAAGCTGGTTAGATTTTTCCCTCCTGTCGTTACCGGCTCTGTAGTAACCATTATCGGAATTACTTTAATCCCAGTAGCGATGAATAATATGGCTGGAGGACAAGGAAGTCCAGACTTTGGTTCTCTTTCAAACATTGGACTTGCATTCGGAACATTGCTTTTCATTATTTTGCTATTCCGCTTCTTTAAAGGATTTATTCGTGCGATTGCCATTCTGTTGGGATTGGCTGCGGGAACGATCGTTGCTTATTTTATGGGAAAGGTAAATTTTGCAGCTGTAGCAGAGGCTTCCTGGTTCCATATGCCATCTCCATTTTACTTTGGGATGCCGACTTTTGAGGTAACAGCTATTCTTACGATGATCCTGGTAGCGATGGTTAGTTTAGTAGAATCTACAGGAGTTTATTTCGCACTTGGTGATATATGTGAAGAAAAACTTGAAGAAAAAGATCTTTCGAATGGTTATCGTGCCGAGGGACTGGCGATAATCCTTGGAGCCGTCTTTAATGCATTCCCTTATACAACGTATTCCCAAAATGTAGGTCTTCTTCAGCTGTCAGGGGTAAAGACAAAGAATGTCATCTACACCGCAGGAGTATTCCTAGTGCTGCTCGGGCTGGTACCGAAAATTGGCGCATTAACTACCATTATCCCTACCCCAGTTCTTGGAGGGGCAATGGTTGCGATGTTTGGTATGGTAGTCGCCTATGGAATTAAAATGCTTAGCAAAGTAGAGTTCGCATCACAGGAGAATTTATTGATCATTGCATGCTCTGTTGGGATGGGATTGGGCGTGACAGCAGTTCCAGAATTATTTGACCAAATGCCTTCGAGCATCCGTATACTTACCGATAATGGGATCGTAGCGGGCAGCTTAACTGCTATTGCCTTGAATTTAGTATTCAATGTTTTTAAGGGTAAAAAAGTTGTTCAGCAGGCTACTTTTGCGGAACAGAAGGCTTCTTAAGCCAGACTATCGTGATATTTACTGTTAGCTTATAGCGAAGTTCAAAAACAAGGCATCGGATTAATCCGGTGCCTTGTTTTTTTGCAAAACCTATTTCACATACTGCATCAGTGTCTCTGGATCAAAGCCGAGAACCCAATGGCCATTTACCTTTGTCTGCGGTACGCCCATCTGTCCTGTTTCCTCGACTAGCTTTTGGGCTGCAACCGGGTCTAACTGCACATTTACTTCTTTGTATTCTATCCCTTGATCCTCAAGGAATTGTTTCATCATTGTGCAGTACGGTCAAGTATTCGTTGAATAAACCGTGATATCATTCATTCTGTATTCCTCCTTTTTTTAAGAGTATTTTGAATTATCCCGGTAATATTTTCAATTAGCCTTAGCATAAAATCGGAATACAACTTTGTTTTTCCCTATTTTTAATAAAAATAACACCAATGATTTTATCATGTTCAGCTTACTAAAGTTGTTTTCGGGTCTTCCAAAAGTACACACTGAATGGCTTATTTAATACTTTTGAAACATCAACGCCCCTTATAGGTGCATGTTTTTTATCGGAATTAAATCTATGTATAAAAAGCGGTCCTTTTTAGTGAAATAGTCCGGTGTTACTTTTTGATCACCTAATTCAAACTTAATCGGAAAGTTAAAATTTGGTCCGTCAAATACAAACGAGTGGAACTCGCCATTCTCTCCGCAGAGATCATGGATTTCTTTAGGATAATCTCTAATAAACTCCCAGTCATATATTCTTCCCGAGAAAGATTTATCTAATTTATCCATATCAATACATGTTATTATTGTTTTAAAATCAAGATTTATAAACTCGTGACTTAACTCCTCAACAGGTTTTTCCCATAAAGGAAAGAGTGGGGTTATTCCTGTCCCTGAGAGCATTTTTTCTCTATAATTCCTTACATCCTTAAGGTGAATATCACCAAAGGCGATATGAGTGACTTCGTCTTCCTTCATATCTGCAACCGCTTTGCCCATAATTTCCTGATATTCTTCATTTGTGCATTCCTGCGGTATCCAGACTTCTCTTAATGGAATGCCCAAGGACTCGGCCTGCTGCTTAAGCAGCTCATATCGGACTCCATGAGTAGTAACGCGGTTAAATCCTTCTGTAAGAGTCACTAACAATGAATCAATTTCGTATTCAGGGTTATGTTGTAACCTAAATAAGGCAAGGCTTGAATCCTTGCCACCACTAAATCCCACCACAATCTTCATATCGGTCCTCCCTTGCTTCCTATAAAAATAACCATAGCTGCTTTTAATTCAACATTCATTTCCTTGAATCATAAAGTGAACAAGAGGTATCAGATGAATTTCCATAAGCAATTCACCTGCTTACGTTCCTTCTTTGTTTAATAAGTTCAACAAAAATGTCCATTAATCCTCTTTTTCCCCTGCCCAATAGGATTGATCGTTACACCAGCCTTCTCCCATAATAATAAAAGGCTAACTAAATAAATTGTTTCAATAACTGGTTAAACTTGTTGCGCTCTTCCCAGTAGGCACCATGCCCACTATAAAGAAAAGGGACAAGCTGTGAATGTCGTATTTTTTGATTCAGCTCCTGAGCTTGTGCAAACGGGATAACTTTGTCATGAATCCCGTGAATAATTAAGGTCGGAGCATCAATTTTCGGAAGATCAGCATCCAGCTTTTCATCCCTTAATAAAATTATGACTGAAGCTGTCGACCAACCTGCCGCTTGTAAACCCATTTGGAAAAACCATTCTGAAAATTGAGGAGTAATATACTGAAAGAAAAAGGTATCCGTTACTCCCTGTATCATTTTAGGACGGTCATTTACCGTATCATTAAGCAATTTATCAGCCGTTTCCGCAGAAAAGCCTGTGGGAGCTGCGGCATCAATTAATACAAGCTTGGATACTCCGTAACCTTTATGCCTGGACATGTATCTAATGGCGATCGAACCTCCCGTAGAGTGGCCAACTAGAGCGAAATTATCTAGCTGAAGTTGTCCTATTACCATCCTGATGTCATCCGCCAGTCTATCAAAAGTGTATCCACTCATTGGTTTATCCGAATTTCCAAAGCCCCTCCAGTCTATTCCAATGCACCGGTAACCCATTGAGGGAAGAACATCAAACTGATATTCAAACTGTTTATGGCTTAACGGCCACCCATGTAAAAATACTATAGTTTTGCTTCCGCCTGGATTAATGTCTTCAACAAACAATTTCACACCTTGTTCTACAGTTACAAAGTATCCCATGTCCATTCCTCCAATTAATGTAGGTCTAAACCCAGAATATTCATTCTTGAAAATAAGGTGATTATCTACCCACTGTGGTTCAGAGAATCGACAAAGAGTGAAATTATGAACTAGGCTCAATATAAAAAGGTGGATTAATCCCTCTAGGATTAATCCACCTTTTTATATTTCCATTAGCGAACTATACTTCTTATAAAACCTTTAATCCTATAGATTAATAATCCCATAATATACGAG
>NZ_JBAVFI010000689.1:0-7076 GCF_049588175.1 Mesobacillus sp. | reverse complement strand
AAGCGGTCGCCGCGCTTTTAAAAAATACCTTTCCACACGCAAATATAGAAATCGTCTTTGATATAAATGGCAAGGACCGGATGGTTTTTGCGGAAATGTTATAGTATGAGTACATTTTCCCGCCTTTTAATGAAAAAGGCGGGGAATTTATTCTTCAATTTTTTTCAAAATTACTAGTTTAAGAATCTATCAATCTGTCCATACTGTGACTAGTGAAGGGGCGGTGCGAAAGATGATGACAAAAAAATCAGCAGCAATCTTATACATACTCTTATTATGTGCAGGTACAATGATAAGTTTATATAGCCCGAAAAATGTAGTGACAGCGCAGGAAGCAACGGTCATACCGAATGAAGCGATCAGGCTAAGGATTCTTGCTGACAGCGACACAGACAAGGACCAGGCAATCAAAAGGCTTGTGAGAGATGAGGTCAATAAAGAGATTACAAAATGGGTCAAGGATTTAAC
The DNA here is from genome assembly GCF_049588175.1 of Mesobacillus sp. Lineage (GTDB taxonomy): Bacteria > Bacillota > Bacilli > Bacillales > Cytobacillaceae > Mesobacillus. Next base: position 6,608 of record NZ_JBAVFI010000689.1, on the reverse strand, counting down.
ATCTTTGGATGATGCAAGGAATGTGATCAAGTCGAAGCTGCCGGAAATCCAGGCAATCGCTGAAAATGTAGTGAAATCAGAAGGGTCAACACAGTCAGTAAAAACCGAATTTGATAAAGTCCAGTTCCCAACAAAGCTTTACGGTCAGTTCCTCTATCCAGCAGGTGAGTATGAAGCAATCCTGATCACCCTAGGCGAAGGGGAAGGAGCAAACTGGTGGTGCGTCCTTTATCCGCCGCTATGCTTTCTTGATTTTTCAAACGGCGAGGCTACAAGCGAAGGATTCGATGGGAAAGATAAAAAAGGTGAAGTAAAGCTAGACAGCGATGAAGAGAAATCACAAGCTGAGGGTAATAAGAAGTCTAAGAAGGATGCAAAAGGCGAAAAGAAGTTGAATAAGGAAGAAAAAGAAGACAAGAAGCCAGTTTACGAAGATGGCGAGGAAGAAGAAGTAGAAGTTACATTCTTCCTGGTCGAAATTTGGAACAGGATTTTTGGATAAAATGGTTCACCCTGCTGCTGCGGGGTGGATTTTTATTTTTATGAGATAAAAACGCCTGGAGAATCATATCCCCAGGCGTCTATTTTAGATATTTTGCGCAAATCGCTCATCAGGAATCTTGTTCAGCATAACATAGAGGGTGACTGGCTCAGATCCGGAATTTTTATAGGAGAGCTCTTCGGATCCTGTAACATGGACCGTATCGTTTGCCCCTGCTTTAACTTCGGACCCGTCAATGGTGAAAGTTCCTTCACCCTGCATTGTTAAAATAAATACCTCGGTGCCCGGGTGCGTGTGTTTTGGAAGTTCCTGCCCTGGCATAAAATTTAATAGGAAAACTGTGCTTTCACCTTTTTTAAATACGACTCTTTTTGTAAAGCGTTCCTCGCTAAATTCCTGATAATCTAGTAATGATAATTTTTCCATCGTTAATCCCTCCGGTTTGGATGTGTATGGAGATGTTTTTGATTCCATCGGGCCAGCTTATATTACTGACTGTTGACCATAATTGGCGCGATATGACCTAAGCGTTCAAACAGAGCTTTGCCGCCGTCTGTTGTAATCAAACCTGTTTCGGTCAGTGTTTCATGCATAAGCTTTAACCATGCCTGAGCGCGAACAGGGGTAATTTCAAATGGCATATGCCTTGCTCTCATATTTGGCGGTCCAAATTCCTCGCTGTATAATGGGCCGCCGCCAGTCAATTGAGTCAGGAACATCCACTGCTTCCTTTTGATTTCATTGATATCTCCTTCGAACAAAGGACTTAGCTCGGCGTTTTTATACACCTTTGGATAAAAGGTGTCGACGATTTTGCGGATTGATTCATCGCCGCCTATCTGATCATAAATTGTTTTGATTTCCATACCGTACCCCCAATCAACCCTTCGTTAAAAAATGAGAAGGGTTTTCATTTATGTAAGCTTATTATAACCAATCACTCGTTATAGAAGAGTGACCTAAATCACTCAATTGTGAATTTTCCACTATGAGAAGCTAGGTAACTATATCCAGCTTCTAGTAGAAATAGATGGAAATGAAGGGAAAAATCCTGTGATAATTTCCAAAAATATTACATCTGTTAGACAGGCATATTACATTCCTTTTTCAGTGGTTTTGGAAGGGGGATAAGCGGATATTCAAGGGAGTGTAACATCAAAAATCAAGATTTCAAGGAGGATGAGTTAAATGGCTAGAAACAATAACAACAATGATAATGGTAAAATGTCACGTGAAGAACGAGGACGCATGGGCGGCGAAGCTACAAGCCAAAACCATGGCAGCGACTTCTATCAAGAGATCGGCCGTAAAGGCGGAGAAGCTACTTCAAATAATCACGACAAAGACTTCTATCAGGAAATTGGCCGCAAAGGCGGCGAGGCTACTGCTGAAAGCCATGACAGCGACTTCTACCAGGAAATCGGCCGCAAAGGCGGCGAAGCAACTTCTGAAAATCACGACAAAGACTTCTACCAGGAGATTGGACGCAAGGGCGGCGAAGCAACTTCTGAAAATCATGGAGAAGAGTTCTACAAAGAGATTGGCGAAAAAGGCGGCAACTCCCGCTCACGTAACAACAACGATTAATAATCCGGTATAAAAGACCACGAGAAGATGAAGACTTAAAAGTAAGAGCAAGACTTAAAAGTAAGAGCAAAGTAAGAGCAAGACTTAAAAGTATGACCAAGACTTAAAAGTAAGACCAAGACTAAAACCAAGACCAATACCTCAAAGGCATGGCAGCTTTCATTCGAAATGAAGGCTGCCATGTTTTTTATAAGTTAGATTTCCCACTAAAATTACCGGTTAGGCCGGGGCTGTCCAATATGTTTGCGCTGCTAAATCATTCTATCATCTTTAAAATGTTCTACTTTTTCAAATCTCTCATAATCTTTAAGTAGAATCTTATTTTTTGAGGTGAAGGAAATGACATGGAAAATTAGAAGTGCGAATAAAGAGGATCTCCCAAGATTGGAAGCATTTTTAACAGAAGCAGGGGTAAGTACGGAAGGATTGAATGAGTCAATAGAAAACTTTTCGCTAATGGAGAACATGGAAGGAGAATTGAAGGCGTGCCTTGGAGTCGAGCCAGTTGAAATGGCGGGCTTGCTTCGTTCTTTTGTGGTTTCTCCGAAAATCGCTCAGCCTGATTTGATGCTTCTTTTTAAAAGAGCGTTCCTCACAGCAAAGAACCAGGAGCTTGAAGCACTTTATCTTGTAACAAATAAAATGAGTGCGGTTTCATTCTTCGGCAGTTTAGGTTTTGAAATGGTCAACCAATCAGATCTGCCGGAAGCTCTTTTGGAAAAAAATCATTTAAAGCAGGTCTTAACTGTGGATAACTCAGCAATTATGAAAATTATTCTGTGAATTGTGGATATATCCACAAAGTTATCCACTGAATCCTTAATTTTATACACAATTTGTGGATAAAAACTTGTGTTCGTCTTCTTCTTCTTTTATACTTTCATAGAAATACGGTTAACTAGTAAGGAAAAATGGACTAGTATAGAGGAAAGAAGACCCGGAAGCAAAAGGTGGATGTACATGGAAACAATTATGTGGACAGTGGATAAGAATGTGGATAATTTAAAAACATATCCACAAATCCTAGAAGCAGCACAAAAACTTAAAGAAAATGAAGTAGTCGCTTTTCCGACTGAGACTGTTTACGGCTTAGGTGGCAATGCCAAAAGTGACGATGCAGTATTAAAAATATTTGAAGCAAAAGGAAGGCCTGGGGATAACCCGTTAATCGTTCATATATCCGACAGGGAACAGATTCATTCCTTTGTAAAGGCGATACCTGAAAAAGCGAAGTCTTTGATGGATGCCTTTTGGCCAGGACCGCTGACCATCATTTTAGAACAGAAATCAGGTGTGTTGTCTCAAAAAGCGACAGCAGGTCTTTCAACCGTAGCGGTCAGAATGCCTGACCATCCAGTTGCTCTTGCGTTGATAGAAGCTTCAGGTTTACCGCTGGCTGCCCCGAGCGCAAACTTATCAGGAAAGCCAAGTCCTACAGCGGCTGCACATGTTGCGGATGATCTATCTGGAAGGATTTCAGGAATCGTCGATGGAGGCGCTACTGGGGTAGGGGTTGAGTCAACGGTTGTCGACTGTACCGCAGAGGTTCCGGTCATTTTAAGGCCAGGCGGTGTAACGAGGGAACAATTAGAAGAAGTAGTCGGTGAGGTAAGTGCCGATCCTGCGCTTAAGGATGCGGATCAGGCTCCAAAAGCTCCAGGCATGAAATATCGCCACTATGCCCCGAACGCTCCTTTTTATCTTGTAAATGGAACAAGCGCACAAATCCAGGAGCTCGTTCAGGAGAAACGGAACGAAGGCTTAAAGGTTGGAGTCATGACGACTCTAGAAAACAAAGATTTCTATGATGCGAATGTAGTCATTGCCTGCGGTGAACGAAGCAGGCTGGAAACCGTAGCCGAGGCTCTTTATGATACTTTGCGTGCTTTTAACCAAGAAGACCTTGATATCATTTATGGCGAAGTCTTTCCAGAACATGGCGTTGGCCAGGCAGTCATGAACAGGCTTACCAAAGCATCAGGATTGGCGATTATAGATAAATAGAATAAGCATGTGAGGTGCTCTGGATATTCGGAGCGCCTTTTTTATTTGATAGGAGTGACCTTTGCAGAGTGATGCGAAATAAGAATTATGGAATTCATTTTCTGCTTCACCACCTGTAAATCTCAATCTCTATTTGGGATTCCAATTCCAAAATACATACTTCTAAAACCTTTTGGACGTGCATATGCTGAATTAGCAAGTCCGAGGGGGCGAAGACATGGCAGCAATAGCCGGAGAATTACTCACATTGATATTGATGGCATTTGCACTTGGAATGGATGCATTTTCGGTAGGTCTCGGAATGGGCATGTTCAGGCTGACGAAAAGACATATTTTTAAAATTGGCATCACCATCGGTCTTTTCCATGTGTGGATGCCGTTGCTAGGAATGGTTGCTGGCAGGTTTTTATCCGAGCAATTCGGGGCGATTGCTGGATACATCGGCGGCCTGCTGTTGATTCTGCTAGGTGTGCAGATGATTTGGTCAAGCTTTAAAGAGGATGAGCAAAGCCTGATCACTCCGGTAGGGAAAGGCCTATTTATTTTTGCCTTAAGCGTCAGCCTCGATAGCTTTTCAGTCGGACTAACCCTTGGGATTTATGGAGCAAGAACAGCGCTGGTCCTTGTGTGCTTTGGTGTAGCGGCAATGGTATTGACATGGGCAGGTTTGCTGGTCGGGCGGAAAGTGCAGGGCTGGCTTGGTACATATAGTGAGGCGCTTGGAGGAAGCATCTTGCTGGCGTTTGGAATCAAATTGCTTTTGCCATTATAAAGTAACCTTTTGTGCACCTGGTTAGCAGGTGCATTTTTTTTTACATCCGACCCCTCATCTTCCGCAGAATGAAATCTCTGAAAAATTATCATATAATGAAGAAAAGTTGTTAACAGTACATCACAGGAGGGAAAAACATGGCGCGCGTCTTATTTGTCTGTACCGGAAATACATGCCGAAGCCCGATGGCGGAAGCGATTTTAAAAAGCAAGCAGCTGCCAGGGGTAGAAGTAAAATCGGCAGGGGTTTATGCGGATAATGATGCTGAAGCATCTGTGAATGCGAAAGTGGTGCTGCAGGAAAATAACATCAGTCATGACCATCGTTCTTCAACATTAACATGGGATGAGATTGGCTGGGCGACATTGATTTTAACAATGACTCAAAGCCATAAAGCGATGATTCTAAGCCAATATCCAGATGCCTGGGATAAAACTTTTACATTGAAGGAATTTGCGGAAGACGATCTAAATCCTGATGTAGCAGACCCTTTTGGCGGGAATAAACAAAATTATCGCGAAGCTTTTCTAGAAATTAAAGAAAGTATAGAAAAAATCGTAGAAAAACTCCGATAATAACCTTGAAGGCTATTTCATTACATATCAGGGGGATTATCAGTGGCGGCTAAAAAGAGCTATAAATTTGGGTTGAGAAAGAAAATGGTTTGGCTGACAACGGTCTTGGCAATCATAACTTATTCAACGAGTGCATTCTTTATCTATTTTTTATATCCTTATATTCAAAAATTCACGGAGATTAATTCACTAGCTTATACAGCAGCCGTACTAGGGATGGGGATCTTTTGGTCAGGTCTGCTAGCTTATGTGGCAGCTGGATTGATTATTAAGCCGCTTCAAAAGCTTGAGCAATCAGCGATTAAGGCTGCGGCTGGCGAAATCAGTGTCGATGCTGAACTGTCAAAATCAGATGACGAGATTCGTTCGCTTGGACTGGCTTTTAATAATATGCTGGCAAATCTCCGCGAAATGGTCAGCCAGATTGATACGAATTTTAAAGAAACGAATGAAAAGGTCATTGTGATTTCTGGTCAGTCAGCAGCAGCTTCTGAACAGGCTTCGCTTATCTCGACAACGATTAAAGAGATTGCAGCCGGTGCCGACTCGTCTGCTTTATCCACACAAACGACCGCAGAATCGGTAGATCAGGTCATCAGGATTGCAGAAGAGGTCCAGGAGAAAGCACGGGCGTCCGAAACGATTTCAATCGAGATGGTAAAAGACCTGCAGGAATCCAAAAACGCAATTCATTCTTTGATTTCCGGAATCGAAAGGCTTGCCAACGATAACCGTGAATCGCTCGGGACAGTGAAAAGATTAGAAGAGAACGCGGTGAAGGTTGAGCAGATCATCCAGCTCGTCGGTGACATTGCAGCCCAGACGAATTTGCTGGCCTTGAATGCATCGATTGAAGCAGCAAGGGCAGGCGAACATGGTAAAGGATTTGCTGTTGTCGCCGAGGAAGTCAGGAAGCTGGCCGATCAAAGTGCGGATGCTGTTCAGGGCATTTCCGAATTGATCCAGAACATCCAGTCTGAAGTGCAGAATGTTGTTGGGCAGATTAGCAGACAGGTAGAAACGGCCAATGGCGAAGCGAAAAAAGGGGAAAGAACCAATCTCGTCATTGACGAAATGACAGGGACAATCAATGAGATGGCTGAGGTCATTCATACCATTACTGGATTAGTAGAAACGCAAATGGAGACAATCCAGCATACGTCAACAC
>NZ_JBAVFI010000688.1:0-3070 GCF_049588175.1 Mesobacillus sp. | reverse complement strand
CCCTGTTGAAGGGTACTCCTTTTTATGTTTATTTAAGGCGCTTTTCGAGTTCTGCTTTCTTTTCCTCGAAGCCTGGTTTGCCAAGCAATGCGAACATATTTACTTTGTATGCTTCTACACCTGGCTGGTCGAATGGATTTACTCCAAGCAGGTAGCCGCTCATTGCGCATGCTTTTTCAAAGAAATACACAAGATAGCCAAATGTGTACTCATCCAGCTGTGGAATTGTAAGGACAAGGTTTGGGACGCCGCCGTCTGTATGAGCTAACATCGTACCTTCAAATGCCTTGTTGTTCACGAAATCAACTGTTTTGCCAGCTAGATAGTTCAAGCCGTCTAAATCGCTGTCAGCTTCTTCAATCACCATTTCATGGCGAGGCTTTTCCACCTTGATGATGGTTTCAAACAAGTCTCGTCGGCCTTCCTGCACGTATTGTCCAAGAGAGTGAAGATCGGTTGAGAAGTTTGCTGAAGAAGGATAAATTCCCTTCTGATCCTTCCCTTCACTTTCGCCGAACAGCTGCTTCCACCATTCAGAGAAGTACTGTAGGGATGGCTCATAGTTGATCAACATTTCGATTGTTTTTCCTTTATTGTACAGTGCGTTGCGGACTGCGGCGTACTGGTAAGCAGCATTTTCTTCAAGTTCAGAATTACTGAAGTCTTCCATTGCCTGTGCTGCTCCGTTCATCATCGCTTCAATGTCTGAACCGCTGACAGCTATCGGCAGCAAGCCTACTGCAGTCAATACCGAGTAACGTCCGCCGACATCATCAGCAATCACAAATGATTCATAGCCTTCTTCGTCAGCAAGAGTTTTCAATGCCCCGCGTGCTTTATCTGTTGTCGCGTAGATGCGTTTTCGAGCTTCTTCCACACCGTATTTTTCTTCAAGAAGCTTACGGAAGATACGGAATGCAATCGCAGGCTCAGTTGTTGTACCAGACTTGGAAATGACATTGATCGAGAAGTCCTTTCCTTCTAAAACATCCATCACGTCCGTCATATAGCTGGAGCTGATATTGTTGCCGATAAAGATAATTTGCGGAGTCTTGCGTTTTTCTTTTGAAAGAGCGTTGTAAAAGCTGTGCTGTAAAAATTCAAGTGCAGCACGAGCTCCTAAATAAGATCCGCCGATTCCAACAACAAGCAATACATCAGAATCGCTTTTGATTTTTTCAGCAGATTTCTGGATGCGTGAGAATTCTTCTTTATCATAGTTCATAGGCAGGTCGATCCAGCCTAAAAAGTCACTGCCCGCACCTGTTTTTTCGTGCAAAGAATGATGGGCTACTTTTACAAAATCCCTTAAATATGTAACTTCGTGTTCACCAAAAAAGCTTAGCGCCTTTGAGTAATCAAAACGAACATGTGTCATGTCTGATCCTCCATTTAATTGTATTCTCTACCACTTTAACGAAAGCTCCACTAAGAATCAAGAATCACACTATAGTGTAAGCGCGACCAATTGTGAAATATTTTTAAAACTTCATGACTTCGTTATTTTTTTCCTTATTGATTGTTTTTAAACCCCTGTAAAAACAATAGTCCGGGAAGTTACCCGGACATGTAGATTAATGCATTTTCGCCTTGATAATTAACCTGTGCGTAGCCGTATCAATTGGCGTACAGGTAATAAGAGTCAGTGTTTTTTCATCTTTGCTGCCCCCAAGCACAGATACGTCATTCGGTTCGACGACTAATGTCTCGTAAACCTCATATTGATAGGTTTGGTTCTTGTCTTTTACCGTGACTAGATCCCCTGTAGCGATTTCATCAAGACGGTTGAACATTTTGCCATAGGCTCTGCTGCGATGGGCGGCAATCGCGCTATTTCCTGCCGTACCCGGTATTGCAGTTCCTTCCAGAAGACCGGCACCAATAGCCATGTTAGCCATCGAAGCCCCGTTCAGAACAGGAAGCCTTAAATTAATTTTATCGATTTCAATGAGGCCAACCATTGCTGGATCCATTTTTTGTTTTTCTTCCGTTTTTTTCTCTTCTTGATTCATAATAGGATTTGCAGATTCAACTGTTTCAGCCTTCGTTTCGATGCTGAACACCTCTTCCAGCTCGCCAAGGCTCTCTGCTGCATCATTTTCGACAAGGGAGTGATTTTCCCACTGGTCAATCATTTGTTTCTGGCTGTAGGATGTATATAAATCTTTCATCGCTGGATAAAAGAAGATTGTAAACCCGGTCAGGATTAAAAATATCGAAAATACCTTTTTCACTATTTTTCACCTCAAGATATAAATAAAGAGAGGAATGTCTTCCCCTCTCAAGTTTTTTCACTAATTAATTCTTCAATGGATTCTTGAACCTCAGCATAACTCCTCCTGCTGCAATCAAGAAGCCAAGGATATAGTACAGCACCCGACTGCTTTCACCAGTTTGCGGAAGGACATCGCCACCAGCCCAGCCTTGGGAACCAGTTGATCCTCCAGGTGTATTTCCTGAGCCAGAGTTCTTCACAGGAACTGGTGATGCACCTTCATTAGTTTCTTCACCTACAAGCTCTCCCTGCATGCTCCAATTCACTTGAAGGGTTAGAACGCCATCTTCTAGCCGGACCATTTCATCAGATAATTGGGTTAAGGGGATCACCTTTGTTTTTCCATCGCTTGTTAATTCGAGTCCTGTTAGCATTTCCACTTTCGCTTCTTCTGTTAAATAGATTGTCCAAATATGATTCACAAGCTTAAACTCAATACGTTTCCCATTCACCATCATTATTGCAGCACTGTCGATTTTGCCTTTGCTGTCATCCATCATCAAGCTTAATGTCTTGAATGTGTTTTTCAGAGGCATATCACATTTTTCCATCCAGTAGTTAATCGTTCCTTCCGCCTCGACTCCAACCTTAAGGTCGCTTACCGGTACAACTAGCTCACCGCCGCTGGTAAAAATAATTTTAAATGCAGTGATGTCTTCTTTTACAAATTTCCCGCCATCCAGCAATTTAAAGAGTGGTGATTTTCCCGGATTGGTCATTTCCTTCCACTCGCCTTTAAGCTCTACAAATACTGTTGCAGCTGAGCTTGTACAGTCCTTTAAATGCAAATGAATC
>NZ_JBAVFI010000687.1:0-2470 GCF_049588175.1 Mesobacillus sp. | reverse complement strand
GATTGAACACACCTGTAACACCAATAACATTCTCTAATTTCTCTAAATTGTCTCTGATAGAATCCCTTGTCACTTCATCTCCAGATTTGTCGATAGCTTTAGAGATTAGCAGCATTGCATCGTATGCCATGCCATCAATTGGGCTTGCCCCATGTTTAGTATTCGCTTCAAATTCCTTAACATATTTAGAGATGATGTCTTTTTGAACATCGTCAGCTTCTATTTGATCAGAGACCCACACCTTACCTGCAGCTACATATGTTCCTTCTGCTGCCTCTTTTCCAGCAAGTTCAACAAATGCATTCGATCCTGCTCCTGCTGGGTAGATAAGCATATTATCCATTTTCAACTCCCAGTAGTTGCGGTTGACGATTGATGCAGCCGGCGGGATTGACCATACTACAATCGCATCTGGGTTCATGCCTTTAATTTTCGTTAACTGTGGCTTCATGTCTTTATCGCCCATCCCAAACTTTTCAACAGCAACGATGTTGATTCCGTTGTCCTTTGCTACTTTTTCAAAGGTTTTCAATCCGCTCTCTCCATAAGCATTGTTCAATGCCATGAATGCGATATTCTTTTTATTTTCTTTCTTTAAAAGTTCGATAATACTAACTGAGATATCTTCATTATCAACAGGTGTTTTAAACACCCAGTGGCGTTCCTCAGCCGGAGAAGAAATCGCATCACCTGAACCTACAGAAACAACTGGAACTTTACTTTTTTCAATATAAGGAAGTAGAGGCATAGTAGTTGGCGTTGTACCGCCTCCAATAATTGCGACAACTTTATCCTGTTCCACTAGCTTTTTCGTAACGACTAGAGATTGCGTTTCGCTAGATTCATTGTCATATACAACAAGCTCGATTTTTTTGCCATTGATGCCGCCATCATCATTAATCTCTTTTACTAGCAATTCAATCGCGTCTTTTTGCGGCACTCCCCAAACAGCTGCAGCACCAGATAACTCAAGATTGACACCAATTTTTATGGCATCACCTTTGCCACTCGTTTTTTCATTACAGGCCGCAAGACTAAATACTAATAGCATACTGATCATTAAGGTCAACCATTTTTTCATTTTTTTCTCCCCCAATTTATATTTGCTACTACCTATGTGCTCGGCTTTTTTTGTATGCCTCAAATATTCTTCTGGTTGCAACCTTTTTGTTAGAATTTATAGAAAATTGTAACAACACGCACTTTTATTGTAAAGGCTTACATTTCTAAATGATATAAAAATTTTACTTAATATTCCAGCTGTATTTATAGTCTCGATCCTCGATCTCATGGGCAGTTTTTAAAACTTTCAGTGGCTTGAAGGTATCAATCATAACAGCTAATTCAAGTGTTTCTTTCTTTCCAATACTAGCTTCGATTTTCCCCGGATGCGGTCCATGCGGGATTCCTAAAGGATGTAATGTGATTGAACCTTCTTCAACGCCCTTTCGGCTCATGAAATTGCCTTCAACATAGTAAAGTACCTCATCACTATCTACATTGCTATGATAATATGGTGCCGGAATCGCCTCTGGATGATAATCATAGAGTCGAGGCACAAACGAGCAAATCACAAAGTTATGTCCTTCAAATGTCTGGTGGACGGGTGGCGGCTGATGGATGCGGCCAGTAATCGGTTCAAAATCTTCCACATTGAATGTGTAAGGAAATAGATATCCATCCCATCCAACAACATCTAATGGATGATGATGGTAGAGATGTGAATGCATGTAGCCCCTTGATTTCGTCCTGACAACAAATTCCCCTGTTTCGGTATAAGTTGCTAATGTTTGTGGACCATGAATGTCTCTTTCACAAAATGGGCTATGCTCTAGCAGCTGGCCAAACTCATTTCGATATCGCTTCGGTGATGTAATCCAGCTGGTGGTTTCAATCACTAGCAATTTTGTTTCGCCTTGATCTGGTGTTAGCTTATAAATGGTTCCAACCGGAATGACAATGTAGTCGCCTGGGCGATATGGGAGCGTACCAAACATCGTTTCCACTTTACCGTTGCCATGATGAACAAACAACACCTCATCACCATCGCTGTTTCGATAAAAGAAATCCATTTCTTTGTCCGGACTGACAATGCCAATTATCAGGTCATCATTACCTAGTACATACTCCCTCCCAGATACAGCATCATTTTTCTTTGTGAGTTTACTAGTTTTAAAATGCCGGTGACTTAGGGCCTCCTGTTCTTCGTATTCCAGTTTTACTTTTCCTAATAGCGTTGCTTCGACCATTTGTGTAGGCGGGTTATGATGGTACAAAATTGATTGAAGACCGGAAAACCCTTTAGTCCCCATCACTTGCTCTCTAAAAAGCGCCCCGTCCTCCTTTTTAAAAACGGTATGCCTTTTCCGTGGTATTTTCCCCATACTTTTATAGTAAGGCATGAGTTGATTCCTCCTTTGCTTTCATTATCAAAGTCAATTAGCTTTTTATAGTCGTATATTCACTAGAC
>NZ_JBAVFI010000686.1:0-1706 GCF_049588175.1 Mesobacillus sp. | reverse complement strand
CCAGTAATGAGTGCAATTTTCTTATTTTGTATCACTAAAACCATCTCCTTTTCAGTTGTTTGCACATACAATTAAATGATTAAAAATTTTTAACCCTGTAGCTTATATTTATTACTTTTATCTCCATAAGAGTCCTCTGCAGCTGTAGGCCTTATGTTTTCAAAAATACCAAAGGAATTGCCGCTTGTGTCCTTAAATATGTAACAAGGTCCGTTCGGTATTTCAATCGGTCCTTTTTCTTCCTGCCAGCCTCTATTTTTTAGTTCCTTTACCGTCGCGCTCAAATCATCGATTTCAAAAATAGGCATACAAGATGGTGCCGTTAAATGAGATGCAATTAATAGCAGCGGACCTTCCGCTAATTCGAACGCTGCTACCTTTGCTCCAAATCGTTCGAATGCCCAGAGTAATTTTCCTCCAAGCACTGATTGATAGTAGCGAAAATCAGCTTCAAAATCTGAAGTCCCCATATACAGATACATTAACTTTTTAAAAGGAGTATCGCTTATTGTGAACACACCCTTCCCTGCCGTTTTTGTTGGTGAAGTAATTTTATCATTTTTTGTTGTTTGTACATACAAACATAATAAGTTACTTTTTTTGAAATATCAATCTTTTTATCCAACTATTTTTCCCTTCATTAAATGACAAATTTTTGATAAGGTAATATAAGAAATCCGAAAAAATTTTCCCCTTCTGCCATTTGACAATCAATATTGATTAATGTAATTTGTATGTACAAGCAAAAAGGAGTTTTTTATTATGGTCGACGATTTTTTCAACAACTGCCTGTATTTTACAGTGAATAAGCTTTCACGTGCTATTACCAAGATGGCAGAAGATTCTTTTAAAAAAACAGGCCTATCGCCCACTCATGCTTTTTTGATGATGCTGGTTATCGATAAGCCAGGCATTTCCCAGTCCGAGTTAGCTGAAGCTCTTCATTTAAAGCCTTCAACGATCACTCGATTTGTCGATAAGTTGGTCGAAAAAGGTTTGATTGAACGAAAGACAGAAGGTAAGAGATCTTTAAATTTTCCGACTGAAAATGGCGAAGCAATCCTTAAAGATATTAAAGAAGGCTGGAAAATTCTATTCCGCTCTTACTCTGATATTTTAGGAGAAGATGAAGGCAAAGCATTAAACAAATTAGTCAACGAAGCAGGCAACAAATTAGAGAAGTAATAAAAAAGATCCTTTGATGAATACTAATCAAGTATTTAGCAAAGCGATCCTCTCCCCCTTCACTTGCTTGTACAACTAACTTTAAAATAAGGAGCTATTCCCATGAAGACTCTTGTCATTATTACACACCCTAACTTGGAGCAATCCCGCATCAATCGTACATGGATGGAGGAATTGAAAAAGCACGAAGAAATTACTGTCCATACCCTGTATGAGGCTTATCCGGACGGAAAAATAAATGTTGAGCACGAACAAAGCTTATTAGCATCACATGACCGTATTATTCTTCAATTCCCATTCTACTGGTACAGTACACCACCTTTGTTGAAACAATGGCAAGATGAAGTACTTTCTTACGGCTGGGCATATGGAGAAGGCGGAGACAAGCTGCACGGCAAGGAACTAGGTCTCGCCATCTCGACCTTTGGTCCAAAAGATTCATACCAGCCGACTGGATACAATCATTTTACGATGGAGACGTTAACAACTCCTCTACAGCAAACAAGCAATCTTATTGGTAC
>NZ_JBAVFI010000685.1:0-6784 GCF_049588175.1 Mesobacillus sp. | reverse complement strand
GGATTTGGATTTAATGATCCAGGCCATCTTGATTCAGCGGCAGGTCGGCGGAAATCTTGCCACAGTCCTCGACAGGATTGTACAAACCATCAGGGAGAGAACGAAAATCCACCGGCAGATTTCCTCGCTTACGGCACAGGGGCGTTTATCCGGGATTGTCATCGGCCTATTGCCTATCATTCTCGCCTTCGTGATCTATTTAATTGAACCTGAATATATCGGGACATTATTCAGCCACCCAATTGGTATAGCGCTGACAGCGGCAGGCTTCATTTCGGGAATCATTGGGTTTTTTCTCATTCGTAAAATTACTGCGATCGAGGTGTAGCGATGATTTATTTTACTTTTTTTCTTTCCGTTTCACTGCTGATTTACGGATTATATTTAATCAAGGATGAGAAATCCTCCTATATGAAGAACCGGATGTCAGCGTTTGTCAGCGGTGTTAAGGAGCAAACAGAGCCTGAGGCGGAAAAATCGAGTCATGCATCCTTGTATGAACGGATCGTCAAGCCGCTGGTCAATGATTTTAAAAGAAGCTTTAAGAAAAAAATGCCTGGTGAGAAAGAAGCGAAGATTGAAACAAAGCTTCTTCTCGCGGGAAGCCCTTTTGGAATGACTCCTGTAGATTTTAGATTATTACAGATTTCCATCATGCTGCTTTTTCCGCTTTTAGCAGGTGCATATGGGGCACTGCTTCAGACGGGCTATGCAGGAATATTCCTGTTTTTCATTGTCGGGCTCGGAGCTGGCGCGGTTCTCCCCCATTATTACCTCAATCTTAAAAAGAAAGCTCGAAACCGAAGTGCTTTGAAGGAGCTTCCTGATATCCTTGATCTTCTGACTGTAAGCCTTGAAGCAGGTCTAGGATTTGACTCAGCGGTCAGCAAGGTCGTCTCAAAGAAAGACGGAGTCCTTTCAGCTGAATTTCATCGCAGCCTTGAAGAATTAAGGCTTGGCAGGACGAGAAGAGAGGCGCTGTCAGGGATAAAGCTCAGGGTAGAAGTAGAAGAGGTCAGAGCTTTTATCAGCAGCATCCTCCAGGCGGAGAAGCTGGGAATCGGTATGGTGCAGGTGCTTCGTGTCCAGTCAAATGAAGTACGAGAACGAAGGAGGCAGAGGGCAGAGGAAGAAGCAATGAAGGCTCCGGTCAAAATGCTTTTCCCGCTGGTGCTTTTCATTTTTCCGAGCTTGTTTATCGTCCTGCTTGGTCCAGCGCTGATTCAATTTATTGAAACCTTTTCAAAATAAAGAAATGGACTGGCTGTATCTAAGGGCCAGTCCATTTCTTTATTTTTTAACGATCTTTGATGGGTTATTGATTTTAAAAGCTACTGAAACTTCTAAAAGCAGAGCCTCATCTTCAACATCCTTACCCTTCGGAAGGCTTTTCTTGACGATTTTACCGTCAAATTCTAGTTGCTGGCCGGGCTCTAATTCAAGTTTTTTCAGGGTTTTACTGTGAGAACCCCAGGCAAGGCCGACCTCAATAGGTTCATCCTGCTCAATTATTACGTCCTCAAACACGACTACTTCATCGTTATCTTCATTAAAATGATTCCAGCTCAGAGCAAACTGCTTCACTTTGCCTGTAAAATGAACTTTTTCTTCAGGCAGTTTCAATTTTGTCTGCTTTTCTTTTTTTTCTTTTGTCTTTTTTGCCGTTTTTTCTTGTTGCGGTTCTGCTAAGTCTGGAGCTGCAGACTTAGTTTCAGTTTTGATTTCTGGTACCGTTGGTTCTGCGTGAATGCTGTCTGTTGCGGTATCAGCATTTTGGATAATGATTTCTTTCCCGAAGCTTGATGCCTGCATTTCTTTCAAATAAGCAGGCTGGATGCAGGTGAGGTTCCCATCCTGGAATTCGATCACCAGCGTGTTATATTCCGCGGTTTCTCCAAAAATCTCATATCCCTTTATTGTAACAAGACAATGTTGGTTTCTGTCTTTGTACCAGAATTCCTTTTTTGTACTTAGTCCCCATTCCTTTACCTTTTCCAAATAATGAGCTTCATCTTCAAATCGTTCGTATTCCCCTTTAGGCGGGATATATTGTGTCAAATGTGATTGATTAATGCCAGCTACTGAATTCGCCATCTGTCCACTTCCTTTCAAGTCTATTTTACAGTCTTGGCTGATAGAAAAAAAGCGCCAGCCTTCTAAAGAAGCTCTCCAGCTTCCACCGCCCGAAAATGAGATATTTTCCTAGTTATGGATAAATGCCCGTACATTTTCAGCCCTCCACGAATTAACTAATTAAGAAGGATCGATGAGACATATGTAGGTAACGACGATCGTTAGGAGGAACGATGTGGATACGAAATTTATAAAGAAATGTATGAAAGAGATCCAGGTGAAGAATCTTGACAATCAAGATGTGGAGGTTATCAATAATTCCCCGCTGGTAATGATCGGGAAAGGACGCCAGGGGGCGGTTTTCCAATATACCGATGATATTTGTATAAAAGTGTTTGGCAATGCGGAGGATTGTGAGCGTGAATATTATGCACTTTCCCTGGGCCAGCAAACGGATCTGTTTCCTCGTCTTTATGACAAGGGTGAGCTATATATTGCGATGGAAATCATCAAAGGGGTGGACGTGAGGGAGTACTTACAATCACAGCCTTTGACAGAAGAATTGTCTCTTAAATTGATCAATATGCTGATTACATTCAAGGAAATAGGCTATGACCGAATCGACCACCACAAGCGTCAGATTTATCTTCAGCCGGACGGCAGCCTGAAGGTGATTGATGTGGCAAGGGCTGTTTGGCGTGATCGTGTCTATCCTTATCCTAGAAAGCTGCTGACTTCGCTTGGGGAAAAAAATAAGAATTTATTTATGAACCATGTTCAACAGCTGAAGCCGGAGCTTTATGAGGAATGGGTGTACTATATGCAGATGGAAGAAGTGTCGCGTGAAATATATCAGTTATCACTTGATGGTAAGACAGACAAAGTGCAATTAAGTGAACAAAGCGAAAAATTATTGACAACCCATGATCAAAAAATCCATAAGAACCAGCTTGAAAATATGATGCACAAGGTTTTTAAGGAAGAATGGGTGAAAACAATGCTGGCGCGCGGTGCTGATCCTGACAAGGTTATGGACAAAATCGATGAATACTGGAAAAAGCTTCAACTAGGTATGCAGCCTCAAAGGCGCAATAGGCTGAATGGCAATGGAAGAGGTTCTGGTAAGTCCCAGAAGCTCAATTGGGAAGATTTTTATAAGAAAACATCCGAAAAGGATAAAAAAGAAAAGAGTTCCCCAATGGATTCTTGGGGAATGGCTTTCGATAGCATGAGAATGAAGAAGAGGGAAAGAAAACGCAGAAAGTAAGTTTTGAAAAGATATTTCATATGAGGAGGGCCTAATCTTCAGACGAGGAGAAACCGATATGAAAGTACTTGTAATCTGGCGTCTGCTTACTGTTGGCGGGGTAAATGCCGGATGGCGGAATCGCTCGATCTATTTTAAAAAACATGGAATCGATACAGAATTCCTGTATACGACTGACCATGGCGGTCTGCATATAATGGAGGACATCGCTCCTGTGTATTTAACGAAGGATGATAATGAAATCATTAATATCATCAAAAATAATCACTACGATGCCATCATTGTTGTCGATACCGCGGCAGCTTATAAATGGATCCGGAAAGCAAAATTTACAGGCCCTGTCATCATTGAGGCCCGGACACCGGAAATCATCAAGCTTCAGCCGCATTTGAAAAACTTTAAAGGAATTAAGCCTCAGGTAATCGTTGTACCTTCTAATTACCAGAAACGGATTGTTTCGATTTTAACCGAAACCAAACCGATTGAAGTAATCTACAACGGGGTTGATCCATCCTTTTTTCACATACTGCCTGAAAAAGATATCGATTTTCACAGTGTGCCTGTTTTACCTGCAGATAAGAAAATCATCGGCTGGATCGGCAGACTGGACAAACGAAAAAACTGGCCGATGCTTCTTGATGTAGCGAAAAGGATTAAAAGTGAACGGAAGGATATTGAGTTCTGGGTAATAGGCGGAGCGCAAAGTGTCCAGCGTGAAGAATTCAGGGCGAAATGGCAAGAGGAAAATTTGACGGACATTATAAAATGGTTCCCCGTCATTCCTTATCAGCAAATGCCTCATGTCTATGCGAAAATTCGCCAATCAGGCGGCTGCACCCTGGCTACTACCAAATCAGAATCCTTCGGCAATACTTTTATCGAATCGATGGCTTGCGGTGTGCCCGTAGTAGCTTCAAACATGATGCCAGTCACAGAGCTGGTTCCCCAGGGACAAACCGGAATGCTTTATCGTGGACAGAATGTGGATGATGCAGTGGCGAAAATTTATTCAATACTTGATGCTCCTGAATTGCATCAAAAAATGTCCAATACGGCGACTGAACATGTTCAGCGGAATTTTTCCATAGAAGTGGTGGCAGAGCAGTATATCGATTTGTTATACGAGATTGTCTATGGAGGCCAAAAAAGGGGTGGGAACCCATGATTAATCCGGTAGCTTACCGCAGGAAATTAGAAGGAAAATCAAACTCGCATCTAATCGCTTTTGATGATGGAAGAGAGTATGTGGTTAAATTTTTTCAACCCGGATTTGAACGTACCTTGCCCAATGAATGGGTTTCCTATTGTTTGGCAAGGTATCTGGGACTGCCCATTCCATTTGCCAGATTAGTAGAAATCCCCGATGAGTTTACAGTGAAAATCCCTGAACTGGCTCAGATGGTTCCTACCCAATTTCAGTTCGCATCTTTATTTGTGCCGAATTGTCTTGATGGGCATCAGGTCCGGGGAGTAGTATCTGGCATATTGAATCAAGAGACATTGGCCGGAATCATTCTATTTGATTATTGGATGTGCAACCGTGACCGGACACGTAAAAATATTCTTTTTCAGGAAGACTCTCAAGATGTGTTTCAATTATGGGTTATTGATCATGCAGAGGTTTTAGGGTCATATGATTGGCAAATATCAAATCTGGAGAATTTGCCGACAGGGCTAAGGAAAAGCGCTGCTCACAGGCTGATGGCTTCTTTTATTGAAAACGAGGAGGCATTTGCTGAAGCTCTCGAGCTCATCCAGACAATTCCCATTTTCTTGATTGAAGAAATTGTCTCGACCATTCCTGATGACTGGAATGTTTCAAAAGAAGAAAAGAAAGCGATGGTAAATGCGCTGGTTCAGCACCGGACAAAAATCCTTCCAAAGCAAATGGCTAGAATCATAAAAAAGGTATACCATTCAAAACGCGGAAAGAAATCATGACATCTCTTGTCTAATTCAATGAAATGAATGTGTGCTTATGTCTATAAAGTCTTTCGGTATGTAGGCTTATGACGTGAGCGGAGTTTGCCCCTTTGAATATAAAGAATTATGGAATTCAAAAGGGAGGCAGCATATGAAGATTAGAAAAGCTATTATCCCGGCGGCTGGCCTTGGGACTCGTTTTTTACCGGCAACGAAAGCACAGCCCAAGGAAATGCTGCCGATTGTTGATAAGCCGACCATCCAATATATAGTCGAGGAAGCCGTTGCTTCAGGTATAGAGGAAATTATCATCATCATCGGCAGGGGAAAAAGATCAATAGAAGACCATTTTGATAAATCATATGAACTCGAAGATGCTTTATTAAAAAAGAATAAACTCGATATTTTGGAAGAGGTCCAAAGGATTTCGAGTCTTGCCAATATCTATTATGTCCGGCAAAAGGAGCCAATGGGATTGGGGCATGCGATATTATGTGCCCAAAGCTTCATCGGCAATGAGCCTTTCGCCGTTTTGCTCGGGGATGATATCGTCAAATCAGAAACGCCTTGCTTAAAGCAAATCATCAATGTCTTCGAATATTGCAATAGTTCTGTAGTAGGTATTCAAAGTGTGCCAGAAAAGGATGTCAGCAAGTATGGAATCATTAAGCCCAAGGGAGCGAATCTTGAACCAAATCTTTTCTATATTGAGTCGCTCGTAGAAAAGCCATCTATAGACGAAGCTCCTTCAAGGTATGCGATTATGGGCAGATATGTCCTGAGGCCGGAGATTTTCGAGGTATTGGCAGAGCTGCCGGTGGGCCATGGCAGTGAACTTCAGCTTACGGATGCCCTCAATGAACTCAGTAAGCGGCAGGCAGTGTTAGCGTATAACTTTGAGGGTGACCGCTATGATGTCGGGGATAAAATTGGATTCGTTAAAGCTACATTGGACTTTGCTCTGCAGAGGGAAGATATTCGTGAGGATGTACTTGAGTATTTGAAGAATTTTTATGAAAAAGCTCATGGTGAGAGCTTGAAGAAAGAGGGTACCTGATATGAAGATTGCTGTATTAGGTACTGGATATGTTGGGCTGTCCACCGGAGTTTGTCTCGCAGAAATCGGCCACAATGTTGCCTGCATTGATGTCGACCAGAAGAAAATAGAAACCCTCAAGCAAGGAAAATCCCCCATCTATGAACCAGGGTTAGAAGAGCTGCTATCGAGAAATTATGCTGCTGGCAGACTAAGGTTCACAACTTCCCATCAAGAAGGATTATGCGAGGCGGAAATCATCATGATCGCCGTAGGTACACCTCAAAGTGAAAATGGTCGCGCGAATTTATCCTTTCTGGAACAAGCAGCGAAAGATCTTGCCGCTCATATTGTCCAGGATTCAATCGTGGTGATCAAAAGTACGGTGCCAGTGGGTACGAATGACCACTTTGAACAGCTGCTAGCTGCTCATCTTAAAAAGAAGGTGGAAATTCAAATGGTATCTAACCCTGAATTCCTTAGGC
>NZ_JBAVFI010000684.1:0-4150 GCF_049588175.1 Mesobacillus sp. | reverse complement strand
AAGCGAGAGGTCATAATAGAGGTTCTAATGACCATTCGAGAGAAGAAAACGAAAGCGAAAGGTGGTAATAGAAGGTTCTAAAGACCCTTCAAGAGAAAGAAACCGAAACGAATGGTCATTATTTTTTAATAAAGCTTTTCTTTTTTAAAAAGGAACTTGTTTACGGAATGCCGAAGAATGGAAAGAAGAAAGTATGGTAAATTTTTTTATTAATTTTTTTATCATCTTGAACCCTGATGAATTCTCATTTTCTTGAAATGAGGATGCAATATTTGTAAAAATTTGCAGAAAATCGAGGTGATTTGGCGAATGAAACACGCTATAATAATTAACAAGATGAACAGGAAGAAGGGGAACGATGGGATATTCGGAAGAAAAGCTATTTGAAGAAAAAGTTTTCAAAGATCCAGTACACCGGTATGTCCATGTCCGTGACCGGGTGATCTGGGATTTGATTGGAACGAAGGAGTTCCAGCGTCTGAGAAGGATCAAGCAGCTCGGCACGACGTACTTAACCTTCCACGGAGCTGAGCACAGCAGATTAAACCATTCGCTGGGCGTCTATGAAATTGTGCGACGGATTGTTGACGATGCTTTTGCTGCCCGGCCTGAATGGGACCAGGGGGAGCGTCTTCTGTCGATGTGTGCCGCACTGCTTCACGACCTGGGCCATGGTCCATTTTCACATTCATTCGAGAAGGTATTCGACCTTGACCATGAAGAGTTTACAAGGGAAATCATCCTTGGGGATACCGAGGTCAATGAAGTGCTTACGAGAGTGGCACCGGATTTTCCGAAGAAGGTCGCCGAAGTGATTGAAAAAACGTATGAAAATAAGCTTGTCATCAGCTTGATTTCAAGCCAGATTGACGCCGACAGGATGGACTATCTGCAAAGGGATGCCTATTTTACCGGAGTCAGCTATGGACACTTTGATATGGAACGGATTTTGCGTGTCATGCGCCCGAAGGAAGACCAGGTTGTCATCAAGCAAAGCGGGATGCATGCTGTCGAGGACTACATAATGAGTCGCTATCAGATGTACTGGCAGGTTTATTTCCATCCAGTCACACGAAGTGCCGAAGTCATTTTAACGAAAATCCTGCACCGAGCTAAACACCTTCATGAGCAAAATTACACCTTCAAACATAAACCGCATCATTTTTACTCAATCTTTGAGGACCGTTTGACGCTGCACGACTATTTAAAACTGGATGAAGCCGTATTCCTCTACTATTTTCAGAGTTGGGAAGAGGAAGAGGACGAAATCCTGAGTGATCTGTGCAGGCGTTTCAATAACCGTAATCTATTTAAATATGTTGAGTTTGACCCTGCCAAGGAATACAAAAAGCTGGCAAAGCTTTCTGTGTTGTTTGAACAGGCAGGACTTGATCCTGAATATTACCTGGTCGTCGATTCATCTTCCGATTTGCCGTACGATTTTTACCGTCCGGGTGAGGAGGAAGAGCGTCTTCCAATCCACCTGCTGAAGAAAAACGGGGAAATCCGCGAGCTTTCTAGAGAATCTGAGATTGTTGATGCTATTTCGGGTAAAAGGCGGACAGACCATAAACTTTATTATCCTGCTGATTTTCTGGAAAAAGAAAAAGCACGTCCTGAAATCGAGCAGATTGTACAGATTCTTGAGCTGAACTTAGACACTGGGACCAATTGATACAGGAGTTGACGCGTTTTGTTAAAAGACCACGCTAAAATCATACATGCCATTTCAGTTTCTGGAGAGGTCATCGGCAGGAAGAAGCTTCAGAAAATGATTTATATCGCAAAGAAAATGGAATATCCTTTCCAGGAACGATTCCAGTTTCATTTTTACGGACCGTATTCCGAAGAGCTCACCTTAAGGGTTGAAGAGCTTTGCAACATGGGCTTCTTGAATGAAGTGAAGGAAAAGAAGGGCGGCTACTACCAGTACCGCTATACATTGACGGAAGCAGGCCAGGAGTTTCTTGGTGAGAACAGTATCGAGATGCCTTGCCTAGGCGACTGTCTGACTGACATCAACGACCAGAATGCGAGATTCCTTGAACTCGTATCAACTGTTTTGTATTTTGATAACTTGCCAGAGGACGAGGTTAAGGAAAAAGTGCAAACTGTGAAGAAGAGCCAGAAGTACACCGATGAAGATATCGCGGAAGCTTACGCGTATATTGCAAGTTTGAAGGAAAAGGCCAGGCATTGATATAAGATAAATCGAGTACGGAACCTTTATTGGTTTTGTACTCTTTTTTTTGTTTAAGTTAGGAGCCATTAGTGCCTAGGTGGCAAGTATTTCGGATGAGGGATCATCAAAAGAAAGCTCTCGATGAATGCAGAAAAAAATTGAATTGGAAGGAAAATACAGGTGTTTGTGAAGAATTAATAGATGACAGCAAATGATTTCATGGGAGTGAGTTACATGCAGATGCCGACACATATTGTTGCAGTTGGTGGAATTGTCGAGAATGAGGAAGGGAAAATCCTATTGGTCAAAACTCAGCATGGAGGATGGGTTTTTCCTGGTGGGCAGGTAGAGGTTGGCGAAAATCTGCTTGATGCGCTCAGCAGGGAAGTGAAAGAGGAAAGTGGCATTGATATTGTAATCAATAACTTAATCGGAATTTACTCCAATACTGCAATACATAAGTGGTATGACGGGATCACCGATGTACCGACAAAATTGATGCTGGATTATGCCTGTAAGAGTGTCGGCGGGGAATTAAGTGTTTCGGAGGAAACATCGGATAGCCGCTGGGTTGAGAAAGAAAAGGTACTTGATTTGATTTCAGGCCCTGCTTACCGGACACGATTCGAGGCTTATTTGAATTTTGGCGGTTCAATTCATTATATGGAGTATGTAACTCATCCTGATTTTGTGGTGAAGCTAAACACAGTTATGTAATCTAATGAAAAAGCTCAGAACTCGAAGTTCTGAGCTTTTAAAAAAGGTGTTTCTACTCGTCACTCAAACGCTTGCCAGCGACAGCATAATGGTTCTTCGTCATTTCCTCGATGAACACAACGACTTTTTCTTTTGGTGCGCCAGTTGTTTCGCTTACTGCATCGGTTACTTTTTCAACTAGTGCTTTCTTTTGGTCTTCAGAGCGTCCTTCAAGCATTTTTACAGTTACGTATGGCATCTGTTTTGCCTCCTTGAATGTGTTGAAATGTAAATCTGATTTCAGTTTTTCATAATTCACCAAAATGTGCAAGCCGGGCGGAAGATTCACGTTTTCACATTCATTCGATAATAAGTTATACTTTAGAGAAAAGACAATAAAGGGGAATGAAATGTGTTTTTACCCTATTCGTTAACTGAAATTCCTTATGTTGCTGTGGCGCTGATGATCGCTTTTACAGTTCATGAGTTCGCGCATGCATGGGTAGCTTATAAGTTTGGTGACTCAACTGCGCAAAAGCAGGGGAGGCTGACGCTGAATCCAATTCAGCATCTGGATCCACTTGGAACGATCCTGATTTTCATTGCTGGTTTCGGCTGGGCCAGACCTGTCCCCGTGAATCGATTTATGTTCAAGAATCCGCGGCTTGCGGGAGTACTCGTTTCTGTTGCCGGACCAATCAGCAACCTGCTCCTGGTCATTCTCGCCTTTGCGATCTGGTACATATACAGCGCCCTTGGATTGGCTGCTGGTGTACCACAATTTTTCCTTGATTTTCTCAATATATTCATAGGGCTGAACGCGATGCTGTTCGTCTTTAACCTCTTGCCGTTCCCGCCGCTTGATGGCTACCGCATCATCGAGGACCTGGCACCGGCGAACATCAGAGCGAAGCTTACCCAGTACGAAGCGTATGGATCGGTTATTTTCTTGATCCTGGTCATCACCCCACTGGACCAATATACAATCCAGCCGATTTTCCATTATGTGATACCGTCATTGCTTGATGGTATTCAGAGTCTGTTTAGTTAGGATTTGCTAGCAGGCAAAGTAGAAAATCGTCTTAGAATGTTCCAATAAGTTCTATTGGAACATTGCGGAGGAGAAAATCGCCAGTAGGATGTTTCAATAAAAGCCATTAGATAATTAAAGGATAAAAAACCGCGAGAAAACCTGTTCAATTTAGATTATAAGAACAATAAAAACGGAAATAACTACAACGAGTTTTTCCAATAAAGGGCGTAAACGCGTTT
>NZ_JBAVFI010000683.1:0-1928 GCF_049588175.1 Mesobacillus sp. | reverse complement strand
ATGAGGTATAATAAAAAGCTATTAAGGAACACATTTTTTTCTGCCGTGATACTTTTACTCCCAGCCTGCAATACAACTACATCCTCAGAAAACCCACAGCAAACTAGTGATTCAAAAGGAACCGTTTCAGCTGCCGCCTCTAACATATTTGGTCCACACGAAAACGTAAATCAGCCACCGACCCCTTTAAAAATTGAACGAGTAAGCGAAAATGAAGTGAATGTAGAAATGACAGCACAAATCACGGATATTGAGATATCAAAAGGAAATATATATAAAGCCTGGACATTTAACGGCGAAGCCCCTGGCCCTGTAGTGGTAGTGAATGAAGGTGATATCATCAATTTCAAGTTAGTCAATATGGATCCTGCTATCCCCCATAGCATGGACTTTCATGCCGTACATGCAGCTCCATCAAAGGACTTTATTGATGTAATGCCGAATGAAAGCGGTTCCTTTACCTACCCTGCAAGTAAACCAGGAGTGTTCATGTATCATTGTGGTACCAAACCGGTTTTATCACATATTGCAAATGGAATGCATGGAACGATCATAGTGAAGCCGAATGATGGTTATCCGAATGACGGGGAAATCGACCGTGAATTCGTCATTATCCAAAATGAATGGTATAAGTATAACGATTTAGAGGATTTTACGAATGGAGTGCCAAGCCATGTTGTTTTTTCAGCTAAGGCGTTGAAAGAAGGACAACTAAACACAAATGGCGTGGTAGGCAGTTTAGTAGATACACCTCTTTTAGCAAAAGTTGGTGACCGGATTCGTTTATACGTAAATAATGTCGGTCCAAATGAAGTCAGCAGTTTCCATGTTGTTGGTACGATTTTTGATGACGTCTATATCGATGGAAATCCGTTCAATCATATGAAAGGCCTGCAAACAGTCATGTTACCAGCGAGTGGCGGTGCTGTTGTCGAGTTTACTGTAACAAAAGAAGGCAACTATCCGATCGTCACTCACCAATTTAATCATGTGACCAAGGGCGCGGTTGGAATGATTAAAGTAACAAAAGATGGGAAAGATGACGGAAGTGCCATATCTGGTCACTGATGAATTCAAGTAGTCGTTAAATTGAAACAATCAAAGCAGTTTCCTTATTTGGAAACTGCTTTACTTTATTTACTGACATACAAGACTGGTTTTACAATGGCATACCGCCTTTATGTCTATGGGTAAAGAAATTTGTTGGGACCCTGGAGACGATCTTTCATTCCTTTACAACGTTTCCTGCTCAACCGCTCTAACCGGTTTAGACGAAAGCAGAAATTCATAAGAATGCAGCATAAAGTCAATCGCCAACCGCTTTTCATGATTCATAAAATCATTCCCAAGCAGCTTCTCAAGCTTCTCAATCCGGTGATACAGAGTTTGCCGGACAACATACAGTCGCTTCGCTGTCTCTTGCTTCGATCCATTGCACGCCAAATACGTTTTCAACGTCTCCATCAGCTTACCATTGTACTTTTTGTCATAGTTGATCACCGGCTCCAGGTATTCAAGCACGATTTCATTCAAGTCCACATGACGGTTCAAATGGGAAATGAGCCGGAATATATGTAAGTCATCGTAAAAATAACTGCCCTCATGCTGGATGCAGCGATTCTGGATACGGATCGTTTCGATGGCTGTTTGATAACTAAGATGAATATTCTTTAATTCATCTACATATTTACCAATTCCAAGTACTGGCTTGGACTTTTGCTTGCCAACCTTAATGTCGTTTTGCACGACCTTCTGTATTCCTTCCTTCATCCGCTGCTTCCAGGTTGCTGTGTTTCTTTTATTCAGAAAAATAAAGATCAGTGAATCTCTTTTTTCAATCGAAAACAGCGAAAACCCTTGCTGCTCAAATACCGTCCTGAAGTAAAGCTTAAAATAGGTCAAATCGACATTAGAATACTGCTCATATG
>NZ_JBAVFI010000682.1:0-1901 GCF_049588175.1 Mesobacillus sp. | reverse complement strand
GTAGAAGTTCAAAATGGATTAGGAAAAAATGGATTTGAAGTTGTAGACGTTCGTGAAGTAAGTGAAGTAGCAGAAGGGATCATTCCGGGCGCAATACACATTCCACTTGGTCTTCTTGAGTTCAGAATGAATGAACTTGATAAGAATAAAACCTACGTTATCGTTTGCCGATCAGGCGGACGCAGTTCAAGAGCAACCCAGTTCCTTGAATACCAAGGTTTTGATGTTATTAATATGCAGGGCGGTATGATGTCCTGGCAGGGTCCTACACAATAAAATAAAAAGAATTACAAACGATAGAGGCAGCCAGACTGTCTCTATTTTTTTGCACTTTTCTAAAGGCTGTATTCTAAAAGAAAGTAACAATGTTTACGAAAACCCCTTTCAAAAATAAACAACCTCTTAAAAGATACCCATTTATATAAATTTGTTGCAAGACATATAAGCTAATGGTTAAATAAAGGAAAGAAGATTTCGACAATTAGCAGCAAGGAGGAATTCTGATGTCAGCTTTTAGCCGCGTGGAGTTAGAACTTGTGCAAAAAGAAGTATCTTTCGACAGAATCTTTGATATTCTGGTTAAAGGATGCTGGATTGAAGAAAATGATCTTAATTGCCTGGTATCAGTTGATTGTATTCATTTTAAAGGTGGCTTCCATGATTCTTTTTTTAAGATTACGTTAATGTTTGGCCAATTGATTATTGAGTCAGACAGTCCATGGGAGTTGGAGGTACTTACTGAAGAATTAAAAGAAATCGCAGTTAAAAAGCCTAGTCTGGTCAAATAATGATACATATATGAAGCTTGCCGTTTTAACTGGCAAGCATTTTTTTATGCGCAGAAAATTAGAGGTCACTAGGATTCGATTTCATAGATTTATCACAAATTACGGATATAATTTTATGAGATACTAGTGAAAGAAAGGAAGTAAAATATGAAGAAAATTTATTTGCTGGTCACAGCTGCTTTCACTATATTTTTATCAGCCTGTTCATTAGATACATTTGAGCCTATTCAGAGTAAATCGTCTTTTATTTCTACAGTTAACATAAAAGACATGACAATATCTTTTTACGATTTGGATAAGGATATGAGGCTTCCTGATTGGAAAGTAGACAAGCCTTATATAGGCGGCATGATCTTTCCTAATAAAGATACATTGTTGCTTTATGGAAATACACTGGAATCTGTAGATTTGTATTCATTAAGCAAAGGGAAGAAAATCGGGTCCTGGGAAACTGGTAAAGGAATCGTAAACGGAATATTAATTCAGAATGGTTCAGAAATCGCTTTTGCTGATCAAGAAAGAGATAGTATCCGATTTTACAGCCTTGTTGGGAAAGAAATAAAAGAGATTAAAACGGAAAGAGATCCTTTGACAATACTTGAGGCTGAGGATAAGCAAAAACTGTACGTAATGAGTTTCAATCATAAAATGTTGAGCATTATTGACTTGGAGAAGAAAGAAAAGCTGCCAGGCTTTGAGATTCACGCTGCAGCAGCCGGCGGACTATTGAATCAGCAAAAAGGCGAATTATGGATTGGGGGCCATGGAGAAGGTACAACTGTAGAAGAACGTATCCACGTTTATGACCTGAAAAGCGGTGAATTGAAGAAAGAAATTGCTGCGCCTGCTATGCCTGTCAATTTTATTAAGGATAAACACAGCATATATGTTCTAAGCCATGGATCTAACATGTTATATCAATTAGGAGAGAATGGTGAGATAAAGTCCTCAATAAAAGTAGGGGCAAATCCATTCGAAATTGAGCTTTTTGAAAATAAGCTATTTATTGCTGGCTATGACAGTAATGATTTATATATTGTGAATCCGGAAAATTTAAAAGTCGAAAAAACGGTTAGTGTTGGAAAAGGACCGTTTCAAATAGTTACAAGGGAG
>NZ_JBAVFI010000681.1:0-2017 GCF_049588175.1 Mesobacillus sp. | reverse complement strand
TGAGCCCGCAGGACTTTGAAAAGCTTCCTTGAACCTGCCCACGAACGATGGAAATGCGGTAGCATTTTCGGAGAGTCTACGCGCCTTCCACTACAATCAACAGGGTTTTAAAATCAACATTCAGCTTTAACAGAGACACCCATGCTAATGAAAATTCGCACCTTGGTGAATGAAATGGTGCATTTTTGCTTATAATGATTTCTCATTTTTTTATTGTGCATATTTTCAGGGTAGCCTTGAGATAAATACTATCCTTTTAAATTCTATTGTCTGGACCTAAATCCTTTAAATAGTAGTTTGAAAATTCTCCATTATTACTAAAAGCTATTTAATCAATTTATTTTGTCATTTTTTTGTAATAAGTGGTTTAATAGATTTCCAATCTGGGAACAATATAAATAACTAAATAAAATAATTTTTGACAGGAGCGATTACATAATGATAACGACATTTGTATTACTTGGAGGAGCTTTCGCAATCGCCGCTGGACTTAATTTTTTCGCTATTGAGGAAAAAGCATTTATAGATGACGAAGCAATGAACTAAAAGGCGCTGAATAAAGCGTCTTTTTTTTGTGCATTTACGGGTATTTTTGATAATATGCAGGAAATACTAGAGTTAAAGAGAATTATTTATGCATAAGATTCTAGGCTCAAAACCTTTAAGGAGGTCCTGGAAAATGCAAAGTCCGGACGTTTTGCCTGGTGATTTAGTTTATTTGTGCAAGCTTACTGAAGAGGATTTGGAAGAATGGTGGGGACTTATACACAAGGACGAACATCCAGAATGGAAAAAATGGGATGCTCCATACTACCCTCTTAAAAGAATTGAACTTGATAAATTTAAAGAGCAGATGACAAATCTGATCCATCAAGGGTATGACCGTAAATATCTTATTAAAGTTGATGACGATATCATTGGCATGGTTACGTATTATTGGGAGCATGAAACTTCACAGTGGCTTGAGATCGGTATCGTGATTTATCTCCCTGAGTATTGGAATGGCGGATATGGAACGGATGCTTTGCGTGTGTGGATCGAACACCTGTTTACTACATTCCCTATTCCGAGGATCGGTTTTACAACCTGGTCGGGAAATGCAAGAATGATAACAGTCGGGAAAAAACTGGGGATGGTAGAAGAAGGACGTATCCGAAAATGTCGACTTTATAATGGCAAATATTATGATTCAGTTAAAATGGGACTTTTAAGAGAAGAATGGGAAGCCCATCAAACATAAGAAAGCCAGCACATTTCCTCCGTGCTGGTTTTCTTATGTCTTTATAAAAGCTTTGACATATAAAACTCATCAATATATTTTCCATCTACTAAAAGGGAATGCCTCTTTGTACCTTCAACATCAAAACCCATTTTTGTATATAATCTCTTTCCGGCTTCGTTATGGCTCATAACCGTAAGTTCAAGCCTGTGAATGTTCTGTTCTTTGGCCCAGTTAAATAGTTCTTCAAAAAGCCTCGTGCCAATTCCGGTGCCTCTATGGTTTTCAAGGATACCAATCACGAGATATGCGGTGTGCAAATTCTTTTTTGCATTCCCTCCCTTGGCAATTAAAAAGCCTTGAAGTTCTTCATCTTTTTCCGCAACAAATATCGCGGAATTATTCTCAGCTATAAAAGCTGTGATCATTTTTTTCTTACTTTCAGGATTAAAGGGTCTCTCCCCTGGTCCATAAAGCATATACTCAGATGTATTTTCCACATCCCGTATAAGTCTGGCAAAATTTTCAGCATCTTTTTCTTCCGCTTGGCGAATTCTCATTGATTTTATACTCCCTTTTTCTAATTATTTTAATGTTTTAATTATTGCATTATAAATTAAAGCTGAAAATAGAAAAATAAAAAACAGAGGAATAGTCCCCTGTTTTTATTTGCGACAATACGCGGTTTTTTTCATATGCAAGGAAGATTATGATAAGAGCTTAAGAAAAAATATTTTTAATGCTCTCAAATAAATCCTTAAAGAAGTTAGATACTGATTGCAGGAATCCTTTATCACC
>NZ_JBAVFI010000680.1:0-1713 GCF_049588175.1 Mesobacillus sp. | reverse complement strand
TCATTTCAGCAGGCCGCTGCCTCCGGATGCAATGGAGGATTTATTGAAAAAGAATATGGACCGTGAAGGCATTCTGCAATAGCAGGATGCTTTTTCAATCGGTAATATTGATATAACCGAATTGCACAATCACATGCTCTTCGAGAACCGCGGACATGTACTTGCACTTTCAAGGGACAGTCGATATGACACAGCAGGCTGAGGCAATCAAAAGTGTGATTGCTAAAACTAGCAAATAATACTTAACAGCGGGATGACGGTCCGCTGTTTTTTTATCGGTCAGAGAGCACATAATAACCAAGGATGTTTACCTTAATAGATATAAGGTTATTACACTTTATTATGTTAAAGAAGGAGGCTTTTAGTATGAATCCAAAGTACAAACCCTTATTCGAACCGTATACTTTTCCGAATGGAATCAGCTTAAAGAACCGGATGATCATGGCGCCGATGACGAATTTTTCATCCAACGAGGATGGCAGCGTTACTGATGCCGAGGTTAACTATTATGCCCGCCGCTCCAAAGGAGTCAGCATGGTCGTTACAGCATGTACATATGTGACACCAGATGGAAAGGGCTTTAAAGGAGAATTTGGGGCTGATACAGATGATATGATTCCCAGCCTGCAGAAATTGGCTTCAGCAATCAAGGAGCAAGGAGCAAAAGCCATTCTGCAAATCTTCCATGGCGGGCGTGAATGTCCTCCTGATCTTGTTCCAAATGGTGAAATCGTAAGCGCGAGTGATGTTCCTTCAGAGCGCGGGAATGGGAAAGCACCTCGTGCACTTAGCGGCGATGAGGTGGAAACCATCATTTTGGCTTTTGGAGAAACAACACGCCGCGCGATTGAAGCAGGTTATGATGGAGTGGAGATTCATGGAGCTAACGGCTATCTGATTCAGCAGTTCTTTTCGCCGCATTCCAACCGGCGTGAGGACAAGTGGGGAGGCTCTCTTGATAAGAGGCTGGCATTTCCGCTAGCGGTTGTAGACGAGGTGAAAAAAGTGACCGCCAAGTATGCAAAGGAGCCGTTTATCATTGGATACCGATTTTCGCCTGAGGAACCAGAAACACCAGGTATCACCATGGCTGACACTTTACAGCTGATCGATGCGTTAGCAGATAAAAATCTTGATTACCTGCATGTTTCATTGAATGATTTTTGGTCAAAGCCTAAACGTGGCTTAGAGGATTCGAGGTCAAGAATGGAAATCATTCAGGAGCGAGTAGGCCAGAAAGTTCCTGTTATCGGCGTCGGATCGCTTTACAGTGCCGATGATGTACTAAAGGCTTTTGATACAAGCGTCCCATTGATTGCATTAGGCAGAGAACTGATTATCGATCCAGACTGGGTTGAAAAAGTAGAAACCGGCAGGGAAGCTGAAATTGAGACGGAAATCGATCTTGGAGCTCAGACTCGCCTAGTTGTACCCGATCCGCTGTGGCAGGCAATCGTCAATACACCTGGTTGGTTTCCTGGGGTTAAATAATATAGAAAATAAAGATGCCTGCTCCAGTAAGGGAGCAGGCATCAGATATTTTAGTCTAGATTCTTTTCATATATTTTCACATTAGCGTAAATTGCTGACAGAGTCACCGCGGGAAACTTTGACTTAGAGGCATTATCTAAAAGGTAGCCAAATAAATGGTCGCCTTCTGTTGGCAAGGATTTTTCCATATCACGCTGAAGAGAGGATTTCATGCTATAGCCG
>NZ_JBAVFI010000679.1:0-2064 GCF_049588175.1 Mesobacillus sp. | reverse complement strand
GTCTATAAAGAAGGCATCATGATAGGGAAAATTACTGGTGAGGAAACACGAATTTCAAGTTTATTGGACAATACGTGGGATACGGAAGATATAATGACGAATTTTCAAGATCCCTTCAATGAAAAATATCGAATTTCAGCGAGAGTTTCCCAGAAAAGAAATAATAAATATACGATTAAAAATAAATATGGCAGACCTGAAATATTAATCGAGGTACCTTTATTTGTAGAAATTTTAAGTGATCCCAGTATGATTAATTATGCAAAGAATAAAGGGAAGGTGATGGAATTACAAAGATTCATCACGAAAAGAATTGAGGGTAAGATGAATGAATTTATTACCCGTACTCAGGAAGAATTCAAAGGCGATACCTTCCATTTATCTGTCCCAATCAGGAGGGAGTTTGGAACACTTCCGGAATTCCGGGATTTTGATTGGATGAAATCCTATCCAGAAGCTGTTGTTAAAGTGAAAGTGGATATCCGCTTTGGCGAATTTGGCCGGCAGACCAAACTTCCTAAGCTTAAAGAAGTGAGGGATTAAAGTGATTTTTCTCATTTGGGGAGCGGTCGCGCTGATTTGTTTTTATTCAATCCTGTTTGCGGTGACATTGTGGAAACAAAAAAATAAGCCAGGGTCTATTGTTGTGATCATGCTATCAATCGGATGTCTCGTACTGCCGTATTTTACGTATATAAAATAATATTTTTAACCAGGATGGAATACCGGGTAGCACCATCCTGGTTTTTTTATTGAATTTTTAATAATTAATAACATTGTGATAATATAAAGATAATTAATATTTATTAAATGGGGTGTAGGAATGAGCCTGGTTGGATATAGCTTCGGAGAAATTCTTAAATCTTTAAGAGTTTATAAAGGATTTACAATTCCTCGATTAGCGGAGGGCATTTGTTCTGAAGAGGATATGGTTCAATTTGAAAAAGAAGAGAAATATCCAACGATTGACCAACTCTATAAAATTGCACTGAAACTCAATGTCGATCTTAACCACTTTTTTGACATCTCTTCCTCTGATACATATAACAATGCATCCGCGGTGATGCAATTAATTAATAAATATAAAAGAGAGCGTGATTATGCAGCTATCAATGAAATCCTTAAAAAGGAGAAAGATAACCCGTTGTTCAAGCATACCTCCTTCCGGCAATTTTTAATGTGGCATGAGGGTATCTGCACCAATTATCTAGAGGAAGACAAAAATAAATCAGTGGCTATACTGTACGAAGCTTTAACTTTAACAAATCCAGAGAAAAAAAATCTTACGGAGCGGGAAATTGAAATCCTGACCAGTATCGCCATCGTAGAAAAAGATAATGGCAATCTTGGTCAAGCGGTTGAAGTTTTCCAGGAAGCACTCAATAATTTAACAGAGCTTCCACAAGTGCTGGATTCAAGTATCTGGCTAAAAATTCTTTACGGACTGGCTCAAGCATTATCAAAGCTGGAAAAGTATGAGGAATCACTGATCTATTGCAGCAAAGGCATCGACAATTGTATATATGAAGAAAATATGTATTTATTTGGTGAATTCCATTACCAAACAGGCATGAATTTCATAAAATTGGGTAAATTACCAGAGGGAAAAGAAAACCTTGAAAAAGCCATTACGATTTTCAGACTTCAGCAAAATGAGAAGTTTGCTAGTTTAGTAATAACGGAAATGGAAAAATTACTAAAATACTGCTAAACGGTTTTAAGTTTAATAACTTAAACAAATACTCATCAAGAGAAAAGGAGGATTAAAAATGAAAAAAGCTATCTTGGTTTCGTTGATTGCAGCAAGCTTTATTGGAGCCTTTGGCGTGAGTTCTATTAACATTGCTGATCTCCCGTCCCAGCATTCATCGGTTGATACAGATGTAGCTGATCTCCCGTCCCAGCATTCAGCGGAAGATACGTATGTAGCCGATCTGCCATCACAGCATTCAGCGGACGGCACGTATGTAGCCGATCTGCCATCACAGCATTCAGCGGACGGCACGTATGTAGCCGATCTGCCATCACAGCATTCAGCGGACGGCACGTATGTAGCCGATCTGC
>NZ_JBAVFI010000678.1:0-7124 GCF_049588175.1 Mesobacillus sp. | reverse complement strand
CGCCAACTCCAGGAATTTTTACCTGGTCTCCGGAACGAAGCTTTCTGCCTCTTCGCTGATCTTGTTCACCATTGATAAAAACATCATGTTCACTTAAAAACCATTTAGACATTCCACCGGATTGGATTACATCAGCTAATTTTAAAAATTGGCCAAGTGTAATATATTCAGTATCAATTTTCACATTTTCATTCACGGTCTCACCCTTTTCTTCCAAAAGGACTTAATACTTTATTTTACTAAATTTTTTCCATAGAAACAAATTTTCTTATTTTTAGGCTGATTTTGAATAGTTGCGTTGAAACTCAGTTGTTGATTTTCGCTCCAATTCACAGGTGTGTTAATCAAGTCTTAGCTAAGAACATATATAAAAAAAGCCACCAGCAAAAAACTGGTGGTCGTATGAATTTAGTAAGTTCTAACCGGCAAAATCAGCTGAAGGATGGAATCATCATGTAGCGGTCTGATAACGAACGGCCTCATTGCGCCAGTAAAGCTGATCTGGATTTCTGTTCCTTCAAGCGCTTTAAGCGCGTCCATCATATATTTTGCACTGAATGAAATCTTTAAATCTTCGCCATCAATCGACTGGCTTTGAATTTCCTCGACTACAGTGCCGATTTCAGGAGTATTGGATGAAACTTCAATCGCTCCGCCTTCAATTGTTGAAAACTTAACGACATTGTTTCTGCCTTCTCTTGCAAGAAGCGATGCACGGTCAATCGCATGTAAAAATTCCTTCGTGTTCACGACTACATCCGTTTTGCTCTCATTCGGAATTAATCTCGCAGTATCAGGATAGTTTCCTTCAAGCAGCCTTGAGAAGAATAATAAATGTTTTGCCTTAAATAAAACCTGGTTCTCAGTAATGACGATATCGACAGTATCTGAGCTATCATCAAGGATTTTACTTAATTCAGTCAGACTCTTCCCTGGAATGACAACATTATAGTTTCCAGTATACTCAGCTTCCAGTTTCGCTTTTCTCAAAGCTAGCCTGTGGCTGTCTGTTGCAATACAGACTAATTCATTGTTTTCGACCTTCCAGTTTACACCTGTCAAGATGGGACGTGTTTCTGAGGTGGACACTGAAAAGACCGTCTGGCGGATCAAGCCTTTTAATAAATCAGTCGGAATCCTGAAAATATGTTCTTCCGAAATTTGCGGAAGATGTGGATATTCTTCAGCATCCAAACCGTTAAGATTAAATTCAGATCTTCCAGAACGGATGATTGTCTGCAGATTATTGTGTACTTCGATTTCTACTGTGTCTGTAGGAAGCTTTTTAACGATTTCACTAAAGAAACGCGCCTGCAAAACAATGGATCCCGGCTGTTTGATTTCAACAATTTCATTTCCAGCTTCTTCTTTCGGAATGAACGATTCGATTGAAATATCGGAATCGCTGCCAGTAAGAGTTACTCCCTCTTCATTAGCAACAATCTTGATTCCAGTCAAAATAGGAATGGTTGTTCTGCTGGTTACTGCTTTCATAACGTCCTGGACGCTCTGAAGCAAGGAATCGCGCTGGATAATAAATCTCATTTTTTAAGCCTCCGTTTAGGAATATTTTTTTCTTAAATGCATATAATTATATGTTTTAAAATATAGTAGAAGTACTAGTAGGGGCTGTGGATTTGTGGATAACCGCTTTTATCAAAGGAAACACAGCCTATCCACATGTGGACAGACTGTGCGCAACTGATGGTAAGTTATTCACACTTTCCCCTAAACCCTTAACTGTTCATTTATGTCTTTAAGCTGCTTTTGCAGATGTGAGTCGGTTGAAATCATTTTGGAAATTTTCTCATGTGCATGGATGACTGTTGTATGATCGCGGCCGCCAAATTCCTCCCCTATTTTAGGAAGAGAGAAATCTGTTAGTTGTCTTGATAAATACATGGCGATCTGCCTCGGGAAGGCAACGGATTTCGTACGCTTCTTCGCTTTAAAATCCTCAAGCTTCACATTGTAATGCTGCCCTACCACTCTTTGGATATCAAGAATCGTAATGACCTTTGGCTTTGAGCTAGGGATAATGTCCTTCAATGCTTCAGCTGCCAAGTCCGCATTAATGTCTTTATTAATCAGTGATGAATAAGCAACGACGCGGATCAATGCACCCTCAAGCTCGCGGATGTTGGAATCGATTTGGTTGGCGATATAAAGCATGACTTCATTCGGTATATCCAAACCTTCCGCTTTCGCCTTTTTACGCAGGATCGCAATCCTTGTTTCCAGGTCAGGCGGAGTAATATCCGTGATTAAGCCCCATTCAAAGCGGGATCTTAACCTGTCTTCAAGAGTCGGTATTTCTTTAGGCGGACGGTCACTTGAAATGACAATCTGCTTACTTTCCTCATGCAGCGTATTGAATGTATGGAAAAACTCTTCCTGAGTTTGTTCTTTTCCTGCCAGGAACTGAATATCATCAATGAGCAGGACATCGACATTTCTGTATTTATTGCGGAAATCCCCTGCTTTATTGTCCCTGATCGAATTGATGAATTCATTTGTGAACTTTTCAGAGGACAAATACACCACTTTCGCATTCGGGTTGTGATCCTGGACGTAATGCCCGATGGCATGCATTAAGTGGGTTTTTCCTAGTCCTACGCCTCCATATATGAATAATGGATTGTAGGCCTTTGCAGGTGCTTCTGCTACTGCCAGCGAGGCGGCATGGGCGAAACGGTTGCCTGAACCGATGACAAATGTATCGAAAGTATATTTTGGATTCAGCATGCTTACTGGTAAATCAGGTGTATCGTCTTCCCTCTTCACCCTTTTTGGAGGTAACGGAATGTCGAGATCTTCATCATTTTGGTTTTGGGGAATGATGAATTTTACCGCTAGTTCTTCACCAGTAATTTCATACAGAATACCGCTGATTAACTGGGAATAGCGCTCTTCAAGCCAATCGCGGGCAAATTCGTTAGGAGCCGTAATTGTAAGTACATCACCTTGGAGCGTATGTGCTTTTGTTGATTTCAGCCATGTATCATAACTTGGCTTGCTGATCTTTTTCTCGATTTTCGCGAGAGCATTATTCCAGAGATCTGCAATGTTCTCCAACAACTATCCCTCCTTTTCCTCTGTTTTTTAAAGACACGTTCCTGTCGTTTTAACTAAAAATACAGGTTATACACGTTGTACAACCCTTAATTTCATAAATATACGAAACTATGAATGTGGAAAAATATATAATAAGGAAGTAAATAAGCTTTTCGACAATATCCACTATCTGTGGACAAAGTTTTACAACAGGTCTGAATAACCTATCCACAGCTTATCCACAATTTGTGGATAAGTATATTTCCGCTATCGAATTATTAAGAGTGAAAACACAAATATAATATCAGATAATCCAGCATGGCGCAACGTCTTTTAATACATTATCCACAATATGCTATCGCTGTGGAGATAATTTGTCCACAGGACCTTGACTTGTGTAAAAGGTATGAAAATGGGCTGTGGATAAAGAAAATGGTGTCGATTTTTGTCCACAGGGGCTCGGAAACTGGTTAAATTCGCTGAAGTTAAAAATTTGTTTAAGGAGATTTAAATTATTTTATCCATCTGCGGAAAAAATAATTTAAATAAATATGTTAGCTGAAAAATACACTCCTGGTTTTTACATCTAGTCAGTTTGTCGATAAATAAAGTTCACGATCTATTTTTGTAACCCTGTTGATTGGAGTGGAATACGCGAAGGCTCCTGCGAAAATGCTAACGCATTACCATCGTGCGTGGGTCCGATCGAGGAGGCTCACCGCACTCCCCCCGGAAAGCGAAGCGCCTGGAACGGAAATCAACAGACTAGTTTTATTGAAAATCTAAATAAAAAAGGCTGTAAACAACTTTGTTTTCCGAGTTTGTCTAAAGTCTGAATCAAGATCTCATTCCAGGAGTATTTTTTAGGAGTCGAGCTTTTATCGAAAGGTTCTTTTCTATTTAGGTTAGGTTGCGAAGGAAAAGAGTCATACATTGAGATCAGGATGATGAAATCTGATCAGCATTGTCCGAGAAAAAAATTCAATTATAAACAGGCTATGATTAATTGGGAGAAGGAAGTTAAGCTTTAATAGAAGTTAAGGCCTTTTTAACTAACAGATTAAATTTTTTTCTAGCTGTAATCTGGGGAGTTTTCGGAATAGGCACTTGACAATTTCCACTGCTCATCTTTATAATTACAAAGACTGTCTGTAACAGCTATTCCTCAGGGAGGTGTAACATATATGAAACGTACTTACCAACCAAATAAGCGTAAACACAGCAAAGTTCACGGATTCCGTGCTCGCATGAGCAGTGCAAATGGCCGTAAGGTTCTTGCTCGCCGTCGTCGCAAAGGAAGAAAAGTATTATCAGCTTAGGCCACTGAAATGTCAGTGGTCTTTTTTCTCTTTGGGCAATACTATTTTTGGGCTCTTTTCGTAAACTTATTGGCCTTGCAGCTTATACCAGGGATTTATTTAGGAAAGAAATGATAGATGAATCCCTGTGCTAAGGCCTGGAAAATGATTTTCAAAAAAGCCATTGGAAAAGAGAACGGATCCATTGAGAATTGTAGGTGTTAAATAGATGAAAAAAGATTTCAGAGTGAAAAAGAATAAAGAGTTCCAAGAGGCTTTTAAAAAAGGAAAGTCTGTTGCGAACCGCCAGTTTGTCGTTTATGTGTTAAAGAAACCGGAGCAGGAGAATTTCCGCATCGGGCTTTCTGTGAGCAAAAAGATTGGCAATGCCGTCGTCCGCAACCAGATTAAAAGGTATGTCCGCCAATCGTTTCATGAACTGCAGGACCGCGTACATAATGGGAACGATTATATCATCATTGCCCGCAAGCCGACTGCTGACATGGGGATGCATGATATAAAGAAAAGTCTTGAGCATGTTTTAAAAGTTGGCAAGGTTTTGAAGAAGCCGAAAGCTGGAGATAATGATTGAGGTAAAATTATTGAGTGATTTGCATTTTTTAAAAGCGCTTCCCACTAAAAGATGTTAAAATACTCTTGAATTGGCTTCTGCCAGTTATTTATGGGGGAAAATGTACATAAATTTGGGACAAACACTTGAAATAAATGAATGTTTTTGGAAGCGAGGAGGAAATACAGCTTGAAAAAAAGAATATTATTGATAATGGGCTTGCTTTTAGTGATGTCATTGCTGACTGGATGTTCAGAGTATAACCAGCCAATCACACCAGAAAGCAAGGGCTTTTGGAATGAGTACATCGTTTATCCTTTATCCCTGCTGATCGTGAAGATGGCTGAATGGCTCGGAGGCAGTTTTGGTTTTTCGATTATTGTTGTTACCTTGATCATCCGTTTTGCGATCCTGCCGCTTATGATTAAGCAAACGAGAAGCTCAAAAGCGATGCAGGCATTGCAGCCGGAAATGGCTAAATTAAAAGAAAAATACAGCTCTAAGGACCAGAAGAGCCAGCAAAAGCTTCAGCAGGAAACGATGGCACTTTTCCAGCAGCATGGTGTTAATCCACTTGCAGGGTGTTTCCCGCTTGTGGTGCAAATGCCGATTTTGATTGGTTTCTACCATGCGATTTCTAGAACTAGAGAAATTGCTGAACATAATTTCTTATGGTTCGATCTAGGTGCACCGGATCCGTTTTATATTCTTCCGATTGTGGCTGGTATAACTACTTTCATTCAGCAAAAAATGATGATGGCTGGCCAGGAAGGCAATCCGCAAATGGCGATGATGCTTTGGCTGATGCCGATCATGATCGTTGTTTTTGCCATCAACTTCCCAGCAGCTCTTTCATTATACTGGGTAGTAGGTAATCTATTTATGATTGGTCAAACGTACTTTATTAAAGGGCCGGATCTTAAAAAAGCAAAGGCTGCCGGCAATGCGGGAGGAGCAAGTAAAAAGTGAGACAGATAACTGCTACAGGACAAAACGTCGACGAAGCAGTAGAATCAGCTTTAGCTCAATTAAAGACTACCAAAGACCGCACAGAGATTGATGTTATTGATGAAGGCAAAAAAGGGTTATTTGGACTTTTCGGAAATCGTCCTGCTGTCGTCAAAGTGACAGTGAAAATCGACGCTGTTGAAGAAACGGTCAAATATTTAAAAGCAATAGGGGAAAACCTGGGTGCTCCAATCGAAGTTGAAGTAAAAAGGGAAGGGAAGACGGTACTGTTGACGTTAACAGGCGAAAAAATCGCCTTGTTGATTGGGAAACGCGGCCAAACCCTGAACTCACTCCAATTTCTGACTCAGCTAGTCATGAACCGCTATTCTGAACAGTATTCCACTGTATTGCTCGATGCTGAGGACTATCGCAAGCGCCGGAACGAAACACTCGTCCAGCTTGCAGACCGCCTCGCGCAAAAAGCAGTCAGAACGGGCCAGACCGTAGCGCTTGAACCTATGCCTTCGTATGAACGCAAAGTGATTCATACTGCATTGATGTCCAACAAGAAAATCAAAACATACTCAGATGGTACAGAGCCACATAGACATATCGTGATCGCGCCATCGAGATAATATTGAAAAGCTCCGATTCTTTGCGAATCGGGGCTTTTTTTGCGTTTTTTTTGCATCAGAATGGGCCTGGCTTTGCTGGAAATAAACGCTGGAAATTTCCAGGTTGAGGGATTTCGACATAAAGTTGCGGAAATGGTATTAATTTTCGCGGAATAGGCAGATGAAGTTGCGGAATTTCGACAAAATTCTGCGGAATCGATGGTGGAGTGAGCTGTAACATTCATATTAGCTGGGAAAAAATCTTCTGTTTTTCCAGTTCGCGTACTGCAGAAGGTTTTCGCATAAACAGATTGTAATTTCGTGTGAAGATTTTTACCGCGAAATGAATAATTTTGCCCAATATTAAAGCAATAATAGATCTGAAAACCTTCTGCGTTGTTCGAAACCGTTTAGTTTTTCCTACTGGTAGAACCGAGTTAATTTTTAAAAAGCAAATTCTTGGAAATGGTCTCAAGATGGGTTGAAAAAAGAACTCGAAATTCCCTTCTGAAATCCAACCTATAAAAACTCCCTTAAATCTAATTTTCACTTTTCCACAGCCTCGATAAAATTCAATTATTTCCTCATTTGGTTTTATTGTTATTCACATGTGGATAAGTTAAAATTAAAGAAGTG
>NZ_JBAVFI010000677.1:0-2251 GCF_049588175.1 Mesobacillus sp. | reverse complement strand
GTGAGGTGTTCAAACTCAGCATAACAGCCGTGTATATCCCCAATGATATCCAGTTTCATCGTGCAGCTCCTCTCGATATATATTATTCCTATTGTTTACGGAGAATAGCAAAAAGAATAGTGCTTTTGAAATTGAGTTTTCTGAGATAAATTTTTATTCTGACAAAAAATTTTAGCTGTAAGATAACTGCATACAAAAGGGAATGTTAAAAGAGAGATCAATAGAAGAAAACACTTATTTCTTTTGTTTCAATCCGCATTAGTGCTCTGCACTTTTCAGAAGAATCAATGACAAGGAAAAAGTGATGTTGGATGTAAAGCAAAATAGTTTACGAAAAGAGGCTTATAAAAGACAAAGAAATCGAGAAATGCTAGTATAATGAAATGTACTGATTAAGAAAGGGGGTAAGGTGGATGGCTGAGGAACGACAAGAATCAGCATCAAAGCAGCAAATTAACACTGAATTGCTGATGGAAGCACTTTACTCTGAAAAAATTGATGATTTCCGAGCTGAATTTCTGGAACTGCACCCTTATGACCAGGCTGCATTCTTTGGTGAGTTGGATGATGATACACGCACAAAGGTTTATCATTTCCTTTCACCTGAAGAGATGGCTGAGCTCTTTGAAAACTTAGAAGCAGATGACGAAGATTTTAAAGACGTGCTGGCGCAGATGAATCCGAATTATGCAGCTGACATGCTATCAAATATGTATGCTGATGATGCAGTCGATGTCCTTAATGAGCTCGACAAGGATCAGGTTGCCAGCTATTTAACCATCATGGATGAGGAAGCGGCACAGGAAATAAAAGATTTGCTTCATTATGAAGAGTACACGGCCGGCAGTATCATGACAACAGAATTCATTGCGATTTCTGCCAACCAGACGGTCAGGTCTGCCATGTATATTTTAAAGAACGAAGCTCCTCAAGCAGAAACGATTTATTATTTGTTTGTGATTGACGATGAAAAGCGATTAGCAGGTGTCATTTCCCTGCGTGATCTAATCGTGGCCGATGACGATACGATGATTTCCGAAATTATGAATGAACGTGTAGTCTCCGTATCTGTAGGTGAAGACCAAGAGGAAGTCGCGCGCATGATGAGGGACTATAATTTCCTTGCTTTGCCGGTGTTAGATTTTCAAAATCACCTATTAGGTATTATCACTGTCGATGATATTATCGATGTTATGGAAGAAGAAGCATCTGATGACTATTCCAAATTGGCCGGGATCGCCGATCTTGATACAATGGACCGGAATCCATTTTCTGCAGCCAAAAAGCGCCTGCCATGGCTGATCATCCTGCTGTTCCTGGGAATGTTCACAGCGAGCTTGATTGGAAGGTTTGAGGAGACGCTTAACAAGGTCTCAATCTTAGCAGTTTTTATACCCCTCATTGCGGGAATGGCAGGCAATACAGGAACACAGGCACTTGCGGTTGCAGTCAGGGGGATTGCCACAGGTGATCTTGAAAAAGAAAGTAAGTGGGATATTATTCTAAGGGAAGCTGGCACCGGGTTGATCACTGGAGCGATATGTGGAGTTTTGGTAGCCTTTGTCGTTTATTTCTGGCAGGGTGAGTTTTTCCTGGGCGCCCTTGTCGGTATCTCAATTTTTATTACCCTCATCATTGCCACACTGGCTGGTTCATTGGTCCCTTTGCTTATGCATCGGCTGAAAATTGACCCTGCGGTAGCGTCAGGTCCATTCATCACGACTATAAATGATATCATTAGCATTTTGATTTATTTTGGAATCGCGACTGCTTTTATGAGTTATCTTACAAAATAAAGGAGGGATGGGGATGGAACAGCATGCTTCGATTATCTCTCTCGTAATCGTAATCATCGTTGCATTTATTACACCAATATTGCTTCACCGTTTGAAATTAAGCATTATACCTGTGGTCGTGGCCGAAATCATCATGGGACTGATTATTGGTAAAAGCGGCTTTAATATTGTCCATGAGGATGCATGGCTTGGAACGCTGTCAACATTAGGCTTCCTATTCCTAATGTTCCTGAGCGGATTGGAAATTGATTTCACCGCGTTTTCTGGCGGCAAGAAAAATAAGGTAATGGCGAACGGCAAGAAAGAACCAAATACGTTTGCCGTGTCAACGATTATCTTTGTCGGCATTTTTATTGCTTCTTTAGGTCTATCTTATTTATTTGTTCTTGCTGGTTTCATTGATAACGTCTTTTTAATGACATTGATCATCTCCACTATTTCACTTGGTGTTGTTG
>NZ_JBAVFI010000676.1:0-1872 GCF_049588175.1 Mesobacillus sp. | reverse complement strand
CTGCTGGTGCTGCTGCTAAAAAATTATTAACTTTACTTGGTATTGAGCTAGTTGCCCATGTGGTCGAAATAGGTGGGATAAAAGCAAGGACTCAGGATTTTTCATCCCTTTCACAATTGAAGGAAGTGACAGAAGAATCCCCGGTGCGTTGTTTTGATTCTGAAGCCGGCCTGAAGATGATGGAGGCGATTGATGATGCTAAGAAAAATGGTGATTCGATTGGCGGTGTCGTAGAAGTAATCGCGGAAGGAATGCCAGCAGGCGTGGGCAGCTACGTCCATTACGACAGGAAGCTTGATGCCAAGCTAGCCGCCGCCATTATGAGCATCAATGCTTTTAAAGGTGTAGAAATCGGTATTGGCTTTGAAGCTGCACGAAAGCCTGGAAGCCAGGTTCATGATGAAATAGCGTGGGAGGAAGGCAAGGGTTATTATCGCAAATCAAACCGATTAGGCGGGTTTGAAGGCGGCATGACAACCGGGATGCCTATTATCGTCCGCGGAGTAATGAAGCCGATTCCGACACTTTATAAGCCATTGATGAGTGTCGATATCGACACTAAAGAACCATTTGCTGCAAGCATTGAAAGGTCCGACAGCTGTGCAGTTCCAGCAGCAGCAGTTGTGGCGGAAAATGTTGTAGCATGGGAACTTGCATCAGCGCTTGTTGAACAATTTTACTCGGATAGGTTCGAAACGCTGCAGGCTTCAATAGAGGAGCAGAGAAGAACAGTGAGGGACTTTTAAGTATGCAGCAAATAAAAATAGATACAAGTACAAAATCCTATCCTGTACACATAGGGCTGGGAGCAGTCAGGATGCTGGGAAAACTTTGTGATGGAGCTGAAGCTAAATATACGTCCGTTATGGTCATAACGGACGAAACGGTTGCAAGCCTTTATCTCCCTTACTTTAGGGAAAACTCAGGCCTGGAACGTTTCATTGAAAAAATAGTTCCAAGCGGGGAAAAGGCAAAAACGTTTGATGTGTACTACGACTGTCTTTCTACTGCGCTTGAAAATAAACTTGACCGAAAGTCTCTGATCATTGCATTTGGTGGCGGAGCCGTCGGAGATCTTGCAGGTTTTGTAGCAGCAACCTATATGCGAGGCATCAGGTTCATCCAGGTGCCAACTACGATATTAGCACATGACAGTGCGGTTG
This sequence comes from Mesobacillus sp., assembly GCF_049588175.1. Lineage (GTDB taxonomy): Bacteria > Bacillota > Bacilli > Bacillales > Cytobacillaceae > Mesobacillus. Next base: position 709 of record NZ_JBAVFI010000676.1, on the reverse strand, counting down.
GAGGAAAAGTTGCAATCAACCACCCGTTAGGAAAAAACATGGTCGGTGCTTTTCATCAGCCTGAAGCAGTCATTTATGACCTGGAATTTCTCGAATCCCTGCCTGAAAAGGAAGTAAGATCTGGATTCGCTGAGGTTATAAAACATTCACTAATATCAGGTGAAGGCTTTTATAATTGGCTCAGGGAAGAAATCAAATCATTAAAAAGTATAGAGTATTCTCAAATGCTGGCATTCTTATCAAAGGGTATCCAAATTAAAGGGTCCATTGTGGCAATGGATGAACATGAAAACGGGATTCGCGCCTACTTGAATTTCGGGCACACACTCGGTCATGCGATTGAAGCGGAAGCTGGATACGGCAATATCACACATGGTGAGGCAGTGGCTGTAGGCATGTTATTTGCTATTGAATTAAGCAGGGATGTGCTCAAACTTGCCTTTAACCTTGAAGAATTTAAAACATGGCTGCAAAGCCTTGGCTATAGGACATCATTGCCAAGCGGCCTATCAATAGATCGCCTGCTCCTAAGAATGAAACAGGATAAAAAAGCTGTAGGAAAGACTATTCGCTTTGTGCTTCTGCAGCAGGTCGGCGACCCTGTCGTTTCTGAAGTAGAAGAAAATGTATTGCTGGACAGCTTAAAGAAATTTATGGAAGAGGGGGAATAATATGATTAGAGGAGTAAGGGGCGCCATAACGGTCAATC
>NZ_JBAVFI010000675.1:0-4957 GCF_049588175.1 Mesobacillus sp. | reverse complement strand
CATTTGGGTTGGTACCGGTTTGCTCGTTCCTATGCTGTTTATTGCACCGGTTCTGGGTCCTGCAGCTATGATACGGGATCAAGAGGCTGGTGCCGCCGACTTCTGGGTATATGAGCAGATTTTCGTCATGATCTCACTTTTCGGGATTGGCATCTTCCTTCCGATGGCATTGGCGGGGTATGCAAAGGCACGTTGGCCAGAAGCGCTGAGTGGCACAACCGCCTACAAGGAGGTGCCGGGAAATACTCGAAAACTTCAGATCATCTTGGCCAGGATCGTCGCTGCCAACTGCATTCTCCTAGGTATCATCAAGGTGTTTTGGGCGGTTGGCGGTTCTTTAGGCATCGACCCGGCAACCATGGGTGAACGCGATGTGTGGTGGCACCTGTTGTCATTGAGTATGGGAGTGTGGTCCTTTGCAGGTGCGTGGGGCATACTGGTCCTAGCAACCCGCCGTGGGTCGGAGTGGTTTCTACCCCCTATGACAGCTTCCTGGATTTCATCGGGAGCGTTGTTCTCTAACAACCTCTATTCCGCCTTATCATCAGTTCGACTTGATGCGCCACCCTCCCCAGAGTACCCATTGGCATGGTTGTTGACCACACAGGCCGGGATTGTTTTAGGTGTAATAATGGGGATGATTATCCTCCTCGTGCTGCACGACCGCCGTCTAGCACTTCGATGTGAGTCCAATTTAATTTGATTACATATATGAATTATTACTACGAAGGTGAAATAAGGTTTAAAGGTGAGTTGTGCTAACCATTTACCTTAGGAATGCGTTAATCCAGGAAGGATTGACGCTTTATTTGTTGAATTGCTAATAAAGCAAAAGGGAATTGCTTTAATCCAGGAAGGATTAAAACAGTTTTTTGTTGAAATCCTTGTCGTGCTACCAGGGCAGCATTCCTGTAATGAAGGAAAATGGAGTTTGAACAAAAAAATAACATCATAATTTTGGTGGTCTCATCTGTCACAAATTGGTTTCTTTAATCGTCATGTGATTAGGACGAAGAAAAGGAGACGATTAAAATGATAAATGAGAAAACAATTGTAGTCATAGGTGGCGGGTATGCTGGGATCAACCTTATCGAAGCACTTAAGAAAGAGTTTCATGAGGATCTAAAAAGAAGCATTCGGATTATCCTGGTTGATAAAAATACTTTCCATTTTAAAAAGGTGAAATTATTTAAGGGAATTGTTAATGAAAATTTGTCGAATTTAAAGGTTCCTCTAAAGCATTATTGCGGCAATGATATTGAGTTTATTCAGGGGCAGTTAACAGCAGTTTATCCTAAAGAGCAAACCGTTGACATTGTCAGGGAGGATGGAACATTGATTCATCTGGATTTTGACCGTTTGGTGCTTGCCATGGGCAGTGTACTGCGTGAAGTGAATTCAGAATGTGGAGGAATAACGCTCAATGATTTAAGGAATGCCCAATGTATTCGGAAGCATATATTAAGGATGATGGAATCACCAGATAGTAAACTTCGATTGGCAATAGTAGGAAGTGGGGTTACAGGAATTGAAACCGCTGCAGAAGTGGGATCATGGTTGAAAAATGAAACAAAAAAAGAAGGGATGAAGCAAAAGAGCATTGAACTATTCCTCATTAATAATAAACAGAGATTATTAGTTGAAGCTCCAGTGAAAATCAGTGAACGGCTTGAGAACAGGCTAATGAGACAGGGTATACATTTAATGCACAATAAAAAGGCAGAAAAATTCTCAAACGGTAAAGTCATTTTTTCTGACAAAACCGAACTTGAGGCTGATGCGTGTGTATGGACAGTCGGTTTAAAGCCTCATCCCAGCCTTTTCGATTTAGGTCTCTCTCTTACAGAACTAGGCAAAGTAAAAGTGGATTCATGGTATCGTTTAGTAGAAAATGAAAATATTTATGCGATTGGAGACTGTGTTCATGTGGTTGACCATATAAGTGGAAAAGCAGCAGCAATGAGCTGCAAAGAAGCTATTTCCCAGGCTCAACGACTTTCTAAAATTATGAAGGCACATCTTCAGGGATTAAAAGCAACCTCACATCAAACTTACCCTGATTTTCTTTGTATAGGACTCGGTCCAAACGATGGTTTTGTATGGGCGCAAAAATGGGGAGTAGATTTCGTCCTTTCAGGTAAATTGGCAGAAAAAATAAGAGAGTATACATGGAACCTTGCCAGTATTACTCGCTAAAGGAAGGAGGTAAAGGTATGGAGCTGCAGAACCTATATTCTCAATATCAGCCACTTTTATTTTCGATTGCTTACCGGATGCTCGGCACTGTTTCTGATGCAGAAGATATTGTTCATGATGTGTACTTGCAGGCAGGAGAAAAAACGATTGAGCATGTGGAAAATGAGAAGGCTTACCTTTGTAAAATGGTTACAAACAAATGTATTGATCTTTTAAAATCTGCCGGACATAAACGTGAAGTTTATACTGGTCCCTGGCTCCCAGAACCATTGATTCTAAACGATAACGATCCTATTACTGAAGTGATGAATGGAGAAGCGATATCATTTGCCATTCTAATGATGCTGGAGCACCTGAAGCCTGTAGAGAGAGCTGTTTTTATCCTTAGGGAAGTGCTAGATTATGATTATTCGACCATTTCACAAATTTTGAATCGCAGCGAATCTAATTGCAGAAAAATAGTTAGCCGGGTAAAGAATAAATTTCCATTGATAAAAGAAGAGGTGCAAGCACCAAAAGATCCAGAAATAGATAAAACGATCCAAACCTTCGTTTTAGCCTTACATCAGGGAAACATTCAGAAGATTGAAGAATTATTGCGTCAGGATGTTACGCTATATTCCGACGGTGGCGGAAAAGTATATGCTGCCTTAAAGCCAGTATATTCCAAAGAACGCGTTTTCCGTTTTATCAGAAACTTACTGTCACATAACGATAAGAAACAAGCTATTATAAAAATCGTAAATGTAAATGGGGAAACTGGACTCCTGGTAAAGGGAGATGACAATGTCAAAACGGTTATCAGTTTCCATGTAAAAAACGATCAAATTGTTGAAATCTATATTGTGAGGAATCCAGAAAAACTAAAACATGTATATCTATAAGCTTACTAAATTTACAGCAATTTAGAGAATGATTGCTCCAATGCATCAATTACTCCTATATTTTCAGAGGCATGATGTAAAAACAAACATGTTGAACTAAAAAGCATTTTTATCTAATGAATATATTTTCTATAAATAATTTTTAATGAAGGGTGAAGTTATGAGGGAATACATTGTTGAAAAGGTGTCAGTTCCTAAAAATTCAATAGCAAACGAATCATTATCTTCTATTCATTATTCAGATGCATATAAAATTTTACTTCCTGGTGAATCAGCTTATGATGTAAAAATTATAGCCAGCAAGTTTCTGACTACTGCTCCTCCTTGGGTTTCTCACTTAATGAAAGTACGTGATCGACTAGTCAGTTTTATAGGGTTAAAGACAACCAATCGGTCTAAAGTAGAAAATATAAACTTAGAACAGGGAAGTAGTATAGGATTATTCCGTGTATTTAAATGTAATTCACATGAGATATTACTAGGTGAAGATGATCGCCATTTGGATTTTCGTGTGTCCATTTTAGTAGAAGAAGTGAATGGATTAAATTACTTAACTGTTTCGACTGTAGTAAATTTTCATAACTGGATGGGGAAAGTGTACTTTTTTATTGTTAAAAAAGTTCACAAAGTAATCGTACCTGCAATGTTGAATAATATTGTCCGTATGTGATACATTGTGAAACTTTCTACCTAATCGATCGGGTGCTCTAGTTTGACTATTCAATAAAATAAAAACGCTCTGAGCTTTTTCAAGCTCGGAGTATTTTTTATGCAAAACGTGTGTAGATTTTAATGACTAAGCTTTTCAACAGGAAATCATTGAAAGTTAAACTTATGTGTAAATCTTCATCTTAAAGGGAAGATAAACACAGTGCAGAAAAAGAGGAGGCTATTTTAATGGCAAAAGTATTAGCAGTACTATCAAGTGGACATAAAGATGAGAAAAATAATTATGAAACTGGCTGGTGGGGGGAGGAATTGTTTGCTCCGATGCAGCTTTTAGAAAAGGCAGGCCATCAGGTTGATTTAGCTTCACCGCTCGGGGGAAAACCCGTGATTGATCAGGTGAGTATTAGTGAGGATTATGATCCGAATGGTACTTATAAGAAGCTTTATGAATCTGGTAGAGCTGATGACACAATGAAACTTTCAGACGTGAACCCAGCTGATTATGATGACGTTCTTGTCGTTGTTGGCCATGGTGCGATGTACGACCTGGCAAAGGATGCCGATTTGCATCAGATTATGAATAGTCTTTATGACCAGGGTGGGATTGTTGCAGCGGAATGCCATGGACCAGCTCCGTTAGTCTTTGCGAAGCGTCCCAATGGTGAGAGTTTTGTTGCTGGTAAAAAGGTAACCGGTTATCCTGATGTAATGGAGCCTGCAGGCCTTTTGGATATACTGCCATTTAGCCTTGAGCAGGAGCTGCGAAAAATAAGCAATTATGAAACTGGAGACCTTGAAAAAACTGGACACGCTGTATGGGCAGATGATCAAATTGTCACGAGCCGTGATCCGTTCTCCTCTGAGCTGATGGGGGAAGAGCTAGTTAAGGCACTGGAAAAGAGAAAAAATTAATAGGATTCTGATCAAGCACCTGAAAAGGGTGCTTTTTTTAAATATTGATGAAATAGACGAAATGAAAGTGAACGTCAAAAATGCCAGGAGAGAATAATCACCTGGTATTTTTGTGAAATCCTATTTCTCATACAATGATGATAAAGAGAAATCATCATCCGTCATAATGTATTTGTGATCTTGTTCAAGTGCATCATTCAAGCTTGAAGATAAACTAGCTGAAGAATATGCGCAAACGGAAACCATTCGTTCCTGTATTACAAAATCATCTGACTGGGGTTCAATTAACTGAGCAA
>NZ_JBAVFI010000674.1:0-10288 GCF_049588175.1 Mesobacillus sp. | reverse complement strand
GATTCAATACCGTAATTATTCCATCCTTCTTCAAACTCAAGCAAATTGAATTGGACCAGGTTCACATCCATTTCCTTAGCTAGAGGAGATACAATAGGGGTTGTTCGTACACAGTGCGGGCAAGTAGGACTGTAAAAGTATACAGTTGCATCTTCACCATTTTTAATGACTTTTTCAAGCTCGTCCGGTGTGATGATATTTTGATAATTGGGATCTTCAAGCTGTTTTACTGTCTCAGGATGCAGAGCTTCTTTGCCAAATGGATTGCCTTCTGCCTTTTCCTCATTTTGTGCTTTACTTACAAAAAATAAAGCTGCGAACAAACCGACAATGATGACTAAAAATATGATTACCTTTTTCAAATCATTCTGCCTCCTTCGTCTTCTTCCAGATGATCAAGCTTAATGTAAATATAATGATAAATGCCGAAAGGGCCAGGAATGGGATCGTAATAAAACCAAGCCAGTTTATATATTGGCCGGTACATGGAACCCTTCCGCAAGTAACGGCATTGTCGGCCATGAACGGAACCTTTTGCAGCGAGTAGTGGTAAATAGAAATCAGCGCACCAACCGCGGACATTGCCATCGTATACAGGGAAATTCGATAATCTTTTTTAACAACCGCTATTCCAAGTATTAAAGCAAATGGATACATCAATATTCGCTGGTACCAGCAAAGCAAGCAAGGTTCATACTGGCGGATTTCTGAAAAATACAGACTGCCAAAAATGGCTAGGATCGAGGTAGCCCATGCTGCAAACAAAAATGTCTCCCTGGAGTCCTTTTTAACTTGTCCCATGCAAATCTTTCCCCCTAAAACAACATATAGTCTCTATATGCTTCATATAAAAAAACACGCAATCATCCCATTACATCTTAAGAAATATAATACACTATTTCAATTAACATTGTGTGAATTAAGTTACAAGCAAAATAATCAAGCTGCAGATTTTTAAATGAACAAAAAGGATAAGCTAAATTACAAGTAATATATTGAGCTGATTAAGGGTATAGGGATAGGTAATTATTTTTTTATTAGGCCCTGTTAAAGCCCAATGTTGATTTTTAAAACCTGTTGATTGTAGTGGAAGGCGCGAAGACTCCTCCGAAAATGCTAACGCATTTCCATCGTGCGTGGGCGAATTCGAGGAAGCTATTCAATGTCCTGCGGGCTAAGCTGGTCAGGTGAGGCCTAGGTGAAATGATCCTCGTGAGGGATCATTTCTACCTCGCAGGAGCGAGACGACGAGGAGGCTCAGCGCCAGCTCCTAGAAGAATTTGATTATGAAAAAGCCGGCAGTTGGGCTTTTTCATAATTCTTCCGCGGAAAGCGAAGCGCCTGGAACGAAAATCAACAGCCATGTTAAAATAGCCTTTTAATAATAGGCATATTTATAAAAGAGTGATTGAAGAAATGAAAGGTGTGTAAGACCCTATGACGACGGAACTTGATTTATCCAAATTTGAAAAGAAAATGAACATTCGAAATACAAATTATGAAGATATTGATGAAATCATAAAAATGCAGAATAGCTGCTTTCCTGGAATGGAGCCATGGAAGCGTGACCAGTTGGAAAGTCACCTGGACATTTTTCGAGAAGGGCAATTCGTCGCGGAATATGACGGAAAAATCGTTGGCTCATGTTCAAGTCTGATTATAAATTTTGACGAATATGATGACCGTCATACCTGGGATGATGTTACAGACAACGGCTATATTACCAACCATAACCCAAATGGATACAATCTTTATGGAATCGAAGTGATGACACATCCTGATTTCCGCAGAATGAAGGTTGGATACCGTTTGTATGAAGCAAGGAAAGATCTTGTAAGACAATTGAATCTGAAAAGTATTATTATTGGAGGAAGAATTCCTAATTACCATCTGCATGCAGAAGAAATGTCACCAAGGGAATACGTTAGACAGGTTGCAACTCATAAGCTTTATGACCCCGTGCTATCTTTCCAGCTGAGAAACGACTTCACTCTTATGAGGATCAATCCGAATTATCTTCCAGATGACCTTCAGTCCAATAAATACGCAACCTTGATGGAATGGAATAATGTCGACTACCAGCCGAAGTCAAAGCGTTTCTTCAAGACAAGTAATCCAGTCCGCATTTGTGTCGTTCAATATATGATGAGGCAAATCCAGTCATTCGAAGATTTCGCGCATCAAGTAGAATATTTTACAGATGTTGCGTCCGATGCTGACTCTGATTTTGCTGTATTCCCTGAACTGTTCACGGCACAGCTCATGTCCTTCCTGGATGAAAAAACACCTTCACTTGCAGTCCGCAAGCTGACCGAATATACCGAGCAATATATCGAATTATTTACTGATCTGGCCGTTCGCTACAATGTGAATATTATTGGCGGATCACACTTTGTAAAAGAAGATGATGATGAGATTTACAACATTTCCTATCTGTTCCGCCGGGACGGAACAATTGAAAAACAGTATAAGCTTCATATCACCCCAAACGAACGCAGATGGTGGGGAATCAGCCGCGGAGACGAGGTAAAAGTTTTTGATCCAGACTGCGGGAAAATTGCGATTCAAATCTGCTATGATATTGAGTTCCCAGAGCTTGCGAGAATTGCAACTGAAATGGGCGCTAAAATTATTTTTACCCCTTTCTGTACGGAGGACCGGCAGGGTTATTTAAGAGTTCGTTACTGTTCGCAGGCACGGGCAGTCGAGAACCAGATTTACACTGTAATCTCAGGTACTGTAGGGAATCTGCCGCAAACGGAAAATATGGATATCCAGTATGCACAGTCAGGCATATTCGCACCATCAGATTTCGAGTTCGCACGTGACGGCATCGTAGGTGAAACGAATCCGAACATTGAAATGGTGATGATCGGTGATGTCGACCTTGAAGTATTGCGCCGCCAGCGCCAGGATGGTACGGTTCGCCAGTTAAAAGATCGCAGACACGATATATATAGGATTCAGTATAAAAAGTAGTTGAAGGAAAGCCTGCCGTTCGGCGGGCTTTTGCTATGGTTTTAACGAGGCCATAGTTAGGAATAATTCGAAAAAGTTAGGAATATCAAAGCGAAAGTTTTTTTACTGATTGATTTGTTATCTGCAATACCATTTAATAAAAGCAATAAAATAATCAAAAAGTACCTTAATATATGAAAGGGAAATGCTTTCAGGATATCGAACTAACAATATAGATAAATTAGATAAAAATTATCAAAGTCAGCAAAAATTGTTTTATAATTAGCTGTACGATTTAAAATTTTTTCTTCAGGAGGGCATTCAATGGATTGGAAAATGAAAGCCGAAAGATGGCTAGGGTTTGCTGGACTGGACCCGGAACTTAAAGCAGAATTAGACTCAATAAAAGAGAATGGCCAGCATTTAGAAGAAGTTTTTTACAAGAATCTCGAATTCGGGACGGGCGGCATGCGCGGGGAAATCGGCGCAGGAACTAACCGAATGAATTTATATACGGTCAGAAAAGCCTCTGCTGGATTGGCAGCATACATAGAACAACACGGTTTTGAGGCAAAACAGCGAGGTGTCGCGATCGCCTATGATTCCCGCCATAAATCACCGGAATTTGCGATGGAGGCTGCAAAAACACTTGCGACACGCGGCATTCAGACTTATGTTTTCGAAGAATTAAGGCCTACACCAGAGTTATCATTTGCTGTCCGCCACTTGCATGCATACGCTGGTATCGTGATTACGGCAAGCCACAATCCTCCTGAATACAATGGCTATAAGGTATATGGCTATGACGGAGGCCAGCTTCCGCCTGAGAGCGCGGACGAGGTAATCGCAAAAGTGAATGAAATTGAAAATGAATTATCTATTGAAGTAATGGACGAGCAAGATTTGAAGGAAAAGGGCTTGATCAAAATGATCGGACCTGAAGTAGATCGTGCTTATCTTGAGAAGCTGATGACGATTTCCGAAAATCCGACATTATCGGACGAAGCAGAAGTAAAAGTGGTTTTCACGCCACTGCATGGGACAGCAAACATGCCAGTTCGCAATATCTTGACGAATCTGAAATACCAGAACGTTAAGGTTGTTGAAGAACAAGAGCTGCCTGACCCAGAGTTCTCGACTGTCAAAAGCCCGAATCCGGAAGAGCATGCTGCATTCGAGCTTGCGATCCGTGAGGGGAAGAAAATTGATGCGGATATACTAATCGCAACAGATCCTGATGCTGACCGCCTAGGCATTGCAGTCAAGAATGAAGAAGGAGAATACGTTGTGTTGACCGGAAACCAAACGGGCTCACTTCTTCTTCATTATATTTTGACTCAGAAGAAGGAAAAAGGGACGATGCCTGCAAATGGCGTTGTGTTAAAGACAATTGTTACATCTGAACTTGGCCGCAATATCGCTTCATCATTCGGAGTAGATACAATCGACGTCCTGACTGGATTTAAGTTCATTGCTGAAAAAATTAAAGCATATGAGGAATCAGGAGAGTACAGGTTCTTATTTGGGTACGAGGAAAGCTATGGCTATTTAATCGGAGATTTCGCACGCGATAAGGATGCTGTGCAGGCTGCAATGCTTTCCGTTGAAGTATGCGCATATTACAAAAAGAAGGGCATGTCATTGTATGAAGCTCTTCAAAGTGTCTTTGAAGAATATGGCTATTATCAGGAAGGTTTGCGTTCCCTTACGTTAAAAGGAAAAGAAGGCGCAGAGCTAATCCAGAAGACGCTTGGAGTCTTCCGTTCGGAGCCAATCAAGAATCTAGGGGAATTGAAAGTTACTGCTGTGGAAGATTATTTAACAGGAGTAAGAATGGATGAGAACAATGTGGAAGAAAAAATTGAGCTTCCATCATCAAATGTTATTAAATACTATCTAGAGGATGGTTCATGGATGTGCCTTCGCCCATCAGGAACTGAACCAAAAATCAAGTTTTACTTTGGAGTAAACGATAAGAGCCTTGCTGATAGCAAACAAAAATTGCAAAAAATCGAGCAAGACTTCATGGAGTTGGTCGAGTTAAAAATGGAAGCAGCTAAGAATTTATAAGCTTTTCTATTTTCGTAAACTTCATTGCCTTATTCATAATCGTATAACATCTATGGTTTCTGCAGAAAGAAAGGAAGTAGTAACATGTTAAAAAATCAGGTAGCAATCGTAACAGGAGCATCAAGAGGGATTGGCAAAGAGATTGCCATCAAATTGGCTGAACAGGGAATGAAGCTAGCTCTTGCTGGCAGCTCTGAAGAAATTATCCAAACAGCTGAGGAATTGAAGCAGAAGGGTTTTTCTGATGTAATTGCAGTCCAAACGGACGTCAGCGAAGAGCAGCAGGTTAAGAACCTGGTCGAAAAAACGCTTCAGCAATTTGGCCAAATCGACATTCTCATCAATAATGCCGGCATCGGCTTTTTCAAATTGGCTGAGGAAGTGGACGTCGAGGAATGGAAGAAGCTATTTGAAGTGAACGTACAGGGAGTATTCCTAGGCGCAAAAGCGGTATTGCCGCATATGAAGGAACGTAAATCAGGTACGATCATTACGATTTCTTCAGATGTCGGCCGATATACAATTCCAAACGGAAGTGCCTACACTGCAACCAAATATGCGGTACAGGGCTTCAGCGGTTCGCTTGCCCAGGAAGTGAGAGAGTACGGAATCCGCGTAGGGACGATTAATCCAGGCATGGTTGATACGTATTTTGCCAACTCCGAACAAGGACTTCCAGAAAAACATGATTGGCTAAAGGTGGAAGATATCGCTAACGCTGTAGTGTATATGGCATCGGCCCCTAAACATATGCTGATTGATGAAATCGTTATTCACCCGCTAGTCCAGAATTATCCGATTGCTTAATATAAATTGTGATCCGAAGAGATTTTATCTCTTCGGATTTTTTGTCTAAAGAATGATAAATGGCTTCTAATCTGAGTTATAGGTGCAGTCTTAGATGGGATGATTCTCAAAAGATTCTCTTGCTGAACTGAAAAAAGAAAAATTTGAAAAAGAGGTCATCAATAAGTCCTCTTGGTGACCTAAAAGAACAAAAATCTGAAAAAGAGTTGATCAAAAAGTTCTCTTGGTCACCTAAAGAACAAATTAAAAAAATGTCACCAATATCTTCTTAACTCCTAAAAGAGAGAAAAACTGGAAAATGAATGTGAAAATGTTCAAAGACCATGCAGCAACATCTCTAAATAATTTATGTTATTCTTTGCTATCCTTTTAAATACATGGGGTACGTTCGTGCTGTAAAAGAGGTTTGACTGCTACTTTTGACTGAGGAGATTTCAGACTTTTTTCGAAAGCGTAATTTTTCCAAAAAAGATATAATGGAAAAAATGGGGGGATCTTGATGGTTGAAAGGAAGAATTCTGAAATCAGTATTTTGAAGGAAATTGCTGAATTACTGAATGAGGGAACTGAAATCAATCGAGTTTTAACAGAGGTTTTAGCAAAGCTTTTACATATTACAGGGCTTGAAACAGGTTGGATTTTTCTGATAGATGAATTAGGCAGCTACCAGCTGGCTGCGAAGGCTGAACTTCCACCAGCCCTTTCATTGAACAAATATGAACCGATGTGCCATGGCGGTTGCTGGTGTGTGGATCGATATAATGACGGCCGTTTGAATAAAGCCACGAACATATTTGAATGCAAGAGGATAGAGGATGCAATTATCAATAATAGTGGTGAGACGAATGGACTGACACATCATGCAACGGTACCTTTAAGAGCAGGAGATGAAAAGTTTGGGGTCCTCAATGTAGGTTCGCCAAATAAGACTCATTTTAAAGTTGAGGAGCTTGCATTGCTCGAGGCAATCGCGTTCCAAATTGGTACCGCAATTAAAAGAATAAAGCTGACTCAGCAAGAACATGATTTGGCTCTGGCAGCTGAACGAAACCGGCTGGCGAGGGATCTCCATGACTCAGTTAATCAGCTGTTGTTTTCGCTTAGTCTGACAGCGAGGGCCGGAGCTGAAATGTCGGACACTGATCAAGTGAAGGAAACATTTGCTTATATTCAGGATTTAGCCCAGGAAGCTCAAGGTGAAATGAGGGCGCTTATTTGGCAGCTTCGTCCACGAGGGCTAGAAAATGGAATCATTTGCGCGCTCGCTGGTTATTCAGAAATGCTTGGGCTCCCCCTTGAAACCGAAGTCTCGGGTGTATCGAGCCTGCCCGGAAAAGTGGAGGAAACACTATGGAGAATTGGCCAGGAGGCTCTTGCGAATTGCAAGAAGCATGCACAGGCGGAAAAAGTTGAGCTTAAATTAGAAATCAAAAACGAGCTGGTGACAATGACTATAAATGACGATGGCTGTGGTTTCAACTTTAATCCGAACAAAGAAATTCCATCCCTCGGCTTAAAAAGCATGAAGACAAGAGCAGCAGCATTGGGCGGGAAACTCGAGCTTTTAAGCAAGATGGATGAAGGTACGTCTATCATCGTTACCATTCCAGTATAAAGTTTTATTATCTTAAATATAGAAATAAAGGAGGAACGGAGTATGGCAATTAGAGTTCTGATCGCAGATGACCATCATGTTGTCCGACGGGGATTAGTCTTTTTCCTAAAGACTCAGGAAATGATAGAGGTCGTGGGTGAAGCCGCAAATGGAAAGGAAGCAGTCGAGCTTGCGCGAAAATTGAATCCTGATCTAATTCTGATGGATTTGATCATGCCAGAAATGGATGGCATCCAGGCGACCAAAATGATTAAGTCAGAAATACCGAAGATAAAGATCATGATGCTGACTAGCTTTTCCGACCAGGAGCATGTCATACCAGCTGTTGAAGCGGGGGCGTCAGGCTATCAATTAAAGGACATTCAGCCTGACGAACTCGTGTCGTCCATCAAGAGAATCATGAATGGGGAAGACCAGCTTCACCCAAAGGCCACGTCCCTTGTAATGAAGCATTTATCAAGCAATAATAGGCAGGAAAGAAAACCGCTAGATGATCTTACTAAGCGGGAGCTGGAGGTGCTTAAGGAAATCGCCAGCGGGAAAAGCAATAAAGAAATTGCATCTTCCTTGTTCATTACCGAGAAAACAGTGAAAACACATGTATCAAACGTTCTGGCGAAGCTTGGACTTGCCGACCGTACTCAGGCTGCGTTATATGCTGTACGAAACCAGTTGGTCGATCAGCAGCCACCTTCAGCTTAAATTTACATGCATTGAATGGAAAGTTTTACAGGCGAATGGATCGAATAAAACAAAGCAAACACGGCACCTTAATATAGGTGGCCGTGTTTTTTGGTGGAATTCTCATTTTAAATCAAGCCGTTAACAGCGGTTTCCAGGAAGTCATCGCCGGCGGCTTCATTTGCGTGGTCGATGTATCTAAGCAGAGAATACAGGCGTTTTTCAATGACAGAATAGTCTTTTTCAAAATTGTAAGCGTGGAGAAAATGTTCGATCTTTTTGGCCAGGAATTGGTCCTCTGTCCTGACCATCAGGATAAGCAGGTTATCCCATTGTGATCTATGCGTGTAATATAAGGCACGATCATAATCCGATTTTGTCATATCCGTTCCTCCTTGTAAGGAGTTGATAATATTATATGGAGTTAAAGCGGGAACTTGCTCAGAAAATGTTGGTCGTCCCTGTTTACAGGGTTTTTCAAGTTTTACCTGTATAAACTAATCCCTTTTAGCAGCGGTATAAACAGGGTATTTTTTCCTCTGGCCATTCTGTACATATTCAACTTGCTACTGATGGAAAATAAAATAACCCATGAAAAGGAGCATGTTTAATGAAAAAATATCTCGCGCCTATGTTTGCCACACTGGTTATTCTACTATGCATGAATAGTCTTGATGTCAGTGCCCAAAGGCCTGATTACGAAAAATACGGACGAATTGCCACTGCCGTCATCAAAGAGGACTTTCCTGGTGAAGAAGTCCGGGATTATCAATATATGGGCCGGAAACAATTGAGTGATGGCCAAGTTGTCGATTCCTTTCAATTCAAAGTAACGGCCGATGGCCAGCCTTTAATTGCCACTGTACAAATCACACATGATTTGAAAAACAAAAGGCTGCTGAACCTTACCGTGACTGAACAAGCACAGCAGTAAAGTTTTTGCAAACCCGATAACCCGTTCATCTTTCTCCCTTTTTGCTCATACATTGTGGTAAGAAGTGAAAGGGGGAGAGATGGTGTCAGAAGATCAAAAGTCATTGGAATATGCCATTTCTGAGATAACCGAAATCGCCAAGGGATTCGGGCTTGATTTTTATCCGATGCGATATGAAATATGTCCTGCAGAAATCATCTATACATTTGGTGCATATGGTATGCCTACAAGATTTTCGCATTGGAGCTTTGGAAAACAATTTCATAAAATGAAGCTTCACTATGACCTAGGCCTTTCGAAAATCTATGAACTTGTCATCAATTCGAATCCTTGTTATGCCTTTTTACTTGATTCAAATTCCTTGATTCAAAACAAGCTCATTGTTGCCCATGTTCTGGCGCATTGCGATTTTTTCAAAAATAATGTCCGATTCCAGAACACGAAGCGGGACATGGTTGAAAGTATGGCAGCCACTGCCGACCGTATTAGAATGTATGAAATTGAGCATGGGAAGCAAGCTGTAGAATCCTTCCTGGACGCAGTGCTTGCCATTGAGGAGCATATCGATCCATCTTTGATGAGGCCGAAGCTCTCATGGTCTGCTGAGGATGAAGTAGAGGATGATCCTGCACCGCGCGCAACACCATATGATGATTTGTGGGGACTTGAATCAAAGAAGTCCAATGAAAAAGAAGCTCCAAAGAAAAAGAAGTTTCCACCGCGACCTGAAAAGGATTTGTTATTATTTATTGAAAGCTACAGCCCCTACCTGACTGATTGGCAGCGTGACATCTTAACGATGATGCGCGAAGAAATGCTGTACTTTTGGCCGCAGCTTGAAACGAAAATCATGAACGAAGGCTGGGCTTCATTCTGGCATCAAAGAATTCTCAGGGAGATGGATTTGACGAGCGGTGAAGCGATTGAATTCGCCAAGCTGAATGCAGGTGTTGTCCAGCCTTCTAAGACAGGAATCAATCCTTATTATCTTGGGATAAAAATATTCGAAGACATTGAGGAACGCTATAACAATCCGACCGAGGAAATGAAACGGCACGGAGCAAAACCTGGTTCAGGCCGTGAAAAAATGTTTGAGGTCAGAGAAATTGAATCGGATATCTCCTTTTTGCGCAATTACCTGACAAAAGATTTAGTCATGCGGGAAGATATGTATCTTTTCCAAAAGCAAGGAAGGGAATACAAAGTAGTCGACAAAGCATGGG
>NZ_JBAVFI010000673.1:0-2540 GCF_049588175.1 Mesobacillus sp. | reverse complement strand
CGTTTACATTTTGTGTTCAAAAAATGCTAAAAAGTCTTTTTTTCTTCTTGCATAAAATAACCAAAGGTGTATACTAATCCATGAAAGCAGACAACATCCGCAAAAGTGATTTAGGAGGTTTATCAATGGTAGCCGCAAACGGTAATGAAAATCCAAATAAAGAAGACAAACATGACGTCTTACGATCTACACAAACTGTTATTCATAAGGCTTTGGAAAAACTCGGATACCCTGAAGAGGTGTATGAGCTTTTAAAGGAGCCGCTCAGGATGATGACAGTGAAAATTCCTGTCAGAATGGATGACGGATCTGTTAAAGTCTTTACTGGCTACCGGGCGCAGCACAATGATGCAGTGGGTCCAACAAAGGGAGGAATACGTTTCCATCCAAACGTATCAGAGAAAGAAGTTAAAGCGCTATCAATCTGGATGAGTTTAAAGTGTGGCATTGTCGACCTTCCTTATGGAGGGGGAAAAGGTGGAATCGTTTGCGATCCGCGTGACATGTCATTCAGGGAATTGGAAAGATTAAGCCGCGGGTACGTTCGTGCAATCAGCCAGATTGTCGGACCAACTAAGGATATCCCGGCACCTGATGTTTTTACTAACTCACAGATCATGGCATGGATGATGGACGAATACAGTCGTATAGATGAATTTAACTCTCCAGGATTCATTACAGGCAAGCCGCTTGTTCTCGGTGGTTCCCATGGACGGGAATCAGCTACAGCAAAAGGGGTAACAATTTGTATACGTGAAGCAGCGAAGAAAAAGGGAATCGAGCTTGAAGGTGCTAGAGTCGTAGTCCAGGGCTTCGGAAATGCCGGAAGCTACCTGGCAAAATTCATGCACGATGCAGGCGCAAAAATCATCGGTATTTCTGATGCATATGGAGCGCTGCATGATCCGGACGGACTTGACGTCGATTACTTACTGGACCGCCGCGACAGTTTCGGGACAGTAACTAAACTATTCAACAATACTATTACAAATAAAGAATTGCTGGAGCTGGATTGTGATATCCTAGTACCAGCTGCGATAGAAAACCAGATTACTGAAGAAAATGCCCATAATATCAGAGCGAGTATCGTTGTTGAAGCAGCAAATGGCCCGACAACTCTAGAAGCAACTGAAATTTTAACTGAACGTGGCATCCTGCTCGTACCGGATGTACTAGCTTCGGCTGGTGGTGTTACAGTTTCCTACTTTGAATGGGTCCAAAACAACCAAGGTTATTATTGGACTGAAGAAGAAGTGGAAGAAAAACTTGAAAAAGTAATGGTGAGATCTTTTGACAGTATTTATGAAACTGCGCAGACTCGCAGAGTAGACATGCGGCTTGCTGCATATATGGTTGGTGTCAGAAAAATGGCTGAAGCAAGCCGTTTCAGAGGCTGGATTTAATACCTCCATCCTTGTACGTTAATTTAATAAAGGGTTCTTCATTGAATCTTATGCAAAAATCTCCTATCATTTAAAGATAGGAGATTTTTTTCTATTCACCATAAATATGTGGTTGCCTATAGATTACTAAGGAGTGAACAGACTTACATGAATAAAGAGCATACAATTATTGTTGGCGGTGGCCCCTGTGGTCTAGCTGCAGCAATCGCCCTCAAGAAAAAAGGGATCAATCCGTTAATTATTGAAAAAGGCAATATCGTTAATGCTATTTATCACTATCCAACTCATCAAACCTTTTTTAGCAGCAGTGAAAAGCTGGCGATAGGTGATGTGCCTTTCATTACTGAGAATCACAAGCCAAAACGGAATCAGGCACTCGTCTATTACCGGGAGGTCGCGAAAAGGGAAGAATTGAGAGTAAATAAATATGAAAAAGTCAGCGAAATCATAAAAACAGGAGATACAAGCTTCAAGGTTATTACTGATAAACATCAATACTCAGCGGTCAATATTGTTATTGCTACCGGGTATTATGACAATCCGAATTACATGCGAATCCCTGGTGAAGAATTGCCAAAGGTTTCTCATTACTTTAAGGAAGCTCATCCATTCTTTGATATGGATGTTGCCGTAATTGGCGGGAAAAATTCAAGTGTTGATGCTGCGATTGAATTGGTGAAGGCTGGTGCCAGAGTTACGGTCCTTTACAAGGGATCAGAATATTCTCCAAGCATAAAACCCTGGGTGCTGCCAGAATTCGAGGCGCTTGTGAAAACCGGAATGATTAATATGGTTTTTAACGCTGCAGTAAAAGTAATAACAGCTGACCTTATTGTGTATGAACATCAAGGGAATACTGTAGAGCGGAAAAATGATTTTGTTTTCGCTATGACTGGATATCGGCCTGACCATGCATTCTTAAAGAAAATGGGGGTAGAAATCGAGGAGGAAACAGGACGTCCACATTTTAATCCGGATACAATGGAGACAAATGTAGAGGGGATTTTCATTGCTGGGGTAATTGCAGCAGGGAACAATGCGAATGAAATCTTTATTGAGAATGGCAGGTTCCATGGAGGACAAATAGCAGAAGCAATTTCCCAGAGAATTAAATGAGCATAACAAAAAGGCGGAAAA
>NZ_JBAVFI010000672.1:0-3644 GCF_049588175.1 Mesobacillus sp. | reverse complement strand
ATAGGAGGGTCTTCCATGGACAGCTATAAAAAAGAACGCCGCCATTTTTATAATGAAATAAAAAATTTCTGGCCTGATTTGTATGGAGAAGAATACGCCCTTTATGATATTTCAACCATTGACGAGCCTGTTCTCCAAGAGATCAGGCTATGCACACACAGAGTAGGCAGAATATATTTTAAAGCATCTGAACTGTTAAGAAACGTTGATGATGAAACATTGAAAGATATGGGGTTTCCAGCAGAAACCCTTGCTTTCATCAGGCTTAAAACCATTCCGTTTGAAAGCGTGATTGCAAGGCTCGACCTGGTGAAGAACGGTCATTCTTATAAATGCATTGAAATTAATTCAGATACTCCCACATTTATTAAAGAGCTGTTTTACGTAAACGGTCTTGTTGCGAAGGAATTCAATCTGGATGATCCCAATGCTGGGATGGCGGAACAATTAGGAAAGGCTGTCCGAACGAGTGTAGCAGAATCAGCAAAATGGGTTCAAGAGGCGGAGCCTTATGTGGTTTTTACAGCCCATGAGGATAATATTGAAGATAAAAACACCGTTTTATACCTGCAGGAATTATATAGTCTTCCTGCAAAATTCATTCCTCTACATAAATTGATAATCGAACCTGGAAAAGGGCTGTATGATGAAAAAGGAAGGAAAATAGATATCCTTTATCGCCAAACCTTCCCAATCGAAAGCTTAATAGTCGACGAAGACAGCTCAGGGAATAAAATTGGACAATGGCTGATTCAGCTCGTACTTAGAAAAAAGCTAGCGATCATCAATCCGCCTTCCGCATTTCTACTTCAAAACAAAGCAGTCCAAGCCGTGATTTGGGGACTGCATGAAAACAATGATGATTTTTTCACGGAAGAAGAACATACCTGGATTCAGGAATATTTTTTGCCAACCTTTTTAGAGGCGGATCCCTTCATTAATAAGCAGAGAGCATATGTTAAAAAGCCGATTTTCGGCAGGGAAGGGGACACAGTTCAAATATTTGGTCCCGGAGGAAATCTTTTGGCTGAAGAACAACATAAGACATATTCAGAAGTTCCATCTATTTTTCAAGAATACGTTGAACTGCCTAGAACCAGTTATCTAAGCGAAACAGGAAGGAAAACTGGCCATCAGCTTATAGGGAGCTTCTTAATAAATGGCAAGCCATCTGCAATTGGTTTTCGAGTTGGCGGTGAGATTACCAACAACCTGTCATGCTATTTGCCTGCTGGGCTTTCCAAAGGGTAAGGAGGATCACTGATGTGGATTTTGCAAAAGTTTTTTTCTAAATTGATGAAAATCAGCCTATGGAAAATTATCTTGATGACAGCCTTGGTGATATTGTTAAGCAGTCTGGTCATGAAAACGCTCGAACCAGAAACCTTTCCAAGGTTCATGGATGCTTTATGGTGGACAATGACAACCGTTGTCACCGTGGGTTACGGAGATTTTTCACCTAGCAGCGATATAGGCAGGATTTTCACCATGCTGCTCCTTTATACCATCGGCATAGGAGCAATGGGCGTCATTATTGGAAAAATTTTCGAAAGCTTAACCCTTTATAAAAAAATGAAGGAGGAAGGAAAGTTGGCTTATAAAGGAAATGGACATTATATTCTCATTGGGTCCTCACGGGATAAGTTAACAAATGTCGTCGATGAAATACTTAGTGCTAACAAAAAGTGTGATATTGTAATCGTTGACCATAGCAATGAATCACCTGTACAGCACGATCGTGTCCATTTTGTAAGCGGAAACCCTGCCGAGGAAGAAGTGTTGATGCAGGCTAATATTCTTGAATCGAAATCCGTAGCAGTATTTACAGACGATCGTATAGATTTGCCAGAATATGCAGATGGAAAGACACTTTTGATTGCCTCTAGAGTTGAACATATTTCTAAGCATTATCATAAAAATTTATATACCATTGCTGAAATCATGAAGGAAAAACATATCGCTTTATTTGAACATGCAAATGTTGATGAATTTATTTTATCCAACGAATCCGTTTCTAAGCTAATGGCACACGCTGCGATTTTCCCTGGGTCAAGCAGGCTTTTCAAACAATTACTAAGCAATACAGAGGGGGAAAACCTGTACGAAATCGGTAAAAGACCTCATTGGAATACGTATAAAGACGCCGCTATGGAACTCTTTGATTTAGGAGCCACACTCATTTCAGATGGCCATGCTCTTGATGTTGCAAGGAAGCATAACGAACAGATTCCGGATGGGACAAAAATGTTTGTTATTTGTGATGAAGAAACATATATAAAAATCAGCAGGTAGGCATTTATTCTTATTATTATTAAAAATGTAAAAAAGATTCCTTATTAAAGTTTAAAAATCATTTATACGGATATAATAATCACGCAAGGTTAAATTGCAATTTTTTTAAAAGGCTAGGAGGCAACAATAGTGGAACGTGGTAAAGTAAAATGGTTTAACAGTGAAAAAGGCTTTGGATTCATTGAGCGTGAAGGCGGCGAGGATGTATTCGTACACTTCTCAGCTATCCAGGGCGATGGTTACAAATCTTTAGATGAAGGTCAAGAAGTTACTTTTGAAGTTGAATCAGGTCAGCGTGGCCCGCAAGCGACAAACGTACAGAAAGCCTAACTAAGGATACCTAAAACAGACTCACATTGCGGAGTCTGTTTTTTTGATGTCAAATATTTTTTTCAGAAAAAAAGAACACATCATGGATGTGTCCCAACTATAGTCCAAAAAAGGAACTTATAAAACTTCGCTTTTTCAATTTCCTAATAGAGGATACTGGAGAAAATAACGCCTTATTTTCCTCCTTGGCTGGTTCTTCAAGATGTGCTGCCGCCTGCTGCATGCCTTCAATCATCTCGTTTAATCTGGTGATCTCAGACTGCAGATCTTCAATTTCCCGTCTATGCTGCAGAATCTGATAGGAAACGACATCATCTGCTTTTCCGTTTAACTTGTTCTCAAGGTAATCCATCCTCTGCAAAAGCTGTTCAGCTCTCGCATCACTTTGGGGTGCTGCTACTGTCGCTTTCCGCGGCTTTTTACCTTTCAACTTTAGATCCTGCAGCAATACTCCATTGTTCAGCTGCTCCTGAATATCCTTTAGTACCTCAATGCTTTCCTCTGAGAATTGATAATGCCCTAATTCAGTCCGTTCCATCTGAAGGTTCGCCTGCTTTACCCACCGTTGAATGGTACTCGGTGAAACTCCAAGCATCTTAGCCACTGCGCTAGTATTCATCCTGATCCCTCCTTGTTAATAAAAGGTTTCGCTGCTGAATTCTTTTATCCTGTACAGTTGACAAAACTAGTTTTTATTCGGCAAAGAAAGTGCATATATAACAGGATTTTCTCGCCAACGGTCTGGAACCCTATTATTTTAAGTACATGAATTTATAAGAAAGCGATGAAAGGGAGGAATTACCCGATCCTGTATATTAACAGACAACATTAATAGTAGTTTTTGTTATCGGAAAAATTTTAAATGAAAATTGCGAAACTTTTTCTGGCAAACGATGGTAATATTGTTATAACGAATGAAGAGGGTGAGATACACATGAAATTTCAAATGTTATTTAGCAAGCCAGTCATCATTACAGTCATATTCGGACTTATATATGTTGGGTTTTTGCACATTAAAATCG
>NZ_JBAVFI010000671.1:0-1562 GCF_049588175.1 Mesobacillus sp. | reverse complement strand
GTTTAAATTTTGGGCCTGTGTTTAACTCGACTGTGTGTTTTTTGCTTTTTAGGCTTTGTTATAACTGAATGTTGATTTCAGTGTGTTTGAAAAATAAAAGGAAAAATTCCTTTTAAATTTAGAAATAGCCTTATTCCCTTGAGAATAAAGGAAGTTTTTCCGTTTATATTATCCAAATCTTTGGATTTTGTCTTGTTTAGAGTAGTTTATCGGAATATCTCCGCTTATATCTGCTTATTAAGTATTCTCTATATACAATAGCCGGATATTCTCCGTCTAGTAATTGTCATACTTACACGAAAAGCAACAATGAAGAATAACAAGAGAAATATGTCCGAGAAACGTTAGCTTATTGAAGATGAAACCTAGCTTCGGGTTCTAAAATAAAATGTGTCCATATCTGCTTAATAAACAAAAATTTCTTCCACCTTTAAAATCGTAAATAATATGGAACAAGATATCTTAAAATAGTAACCTCTGCCTAAACTCAGGGCTTCTTGAACTGGGACCCTGAGTTTTTGGCGTCAATCCCCTTCACAAACATTTCACAGGAATACCATTAAATGTTTTCATATTTTGTTCACAATTACCTAGTAAGGTGTACAAATTTCTATGTTAGAATCATTGTTATAAGCATACCGCTGTGATTTTTATCACACCTTTTGCCACAACTTACCGGCTTTATCAGGGATAGTTTCGAAATCTTTGTGAACGAATGAGCAAAAGTATGTGATATAATGAACAAGGTTTTATCTGAAAGGAGCTGCAGTCAGTGATGAAGAAATCAAAACTTTTATTGCTCTCACTCACCTCAATAATCACAGTACTGTTATTGAGCGGCTGTGAGAATAATATGGTCGTGTTCAATCCAGAAGGACCGATCGCAAGGCAAATTCTCGATTTAATTAACTTTTCAATTGCATTGATGCTATTAGTTACGGTTGTCGTATTCGGCCTCTTCGGGTTCATTGTATGGAAATACCGTGAACGCAAAGACAATATGGGATATGAGCCGCCTGAAGAACATGGCAGCACTGTATTGGAAATTATTTGGACTGTTATCCCAATTCTTATTATCGTCGCTTTGACCATCCCGACGGTAAAAACGATTTATGCAATAGATGAAGTACCTAAAGGCTATGAAGACAAAGAACCTCTTGTCATTAAAGTGACTTCAGCTGACTGGAAATGGATTTTCAGTTATCCTGAGCAAGGAATTGAGACGGTTAACTACGTTAATATCCCTGAAGACCGTCCTGTTGATTTCAAGCTAACCTCAGCTGGAACCATGCAAAGCTTCTGGGTCCCTGCTCTTGGCGGCCAGAAATACACTATGGCACATGCTGAGACACAGCTTTATCTTCTAGCTGACAATCCTGGCTCTTATGTTGGACGAAATACGAACTTCAATGGGCAAGGATATGCTGGAATGGAGTTTGAAGTCTTGTCTCAAACACAAGATGAGTTTGATAAATGGGTTAAGGAAGTAAAAGAAACTGCTCCAAAGATGACATTGCCAGAGTATGAAAAAATGCTTGAGCCTTCTCACTTTGGACGCAAGA
>NZ_JBAVFI010000670.1:0-7739 GCF_049588175.1 Mesobacillus sp. | reverse complement strand
ATCTATACCTGGCATAAACCCTTTCTGTGATACCAGAACCTGTACCTCGCCATCTAATTCATCCTTCAACATTTTCAAAACCACTTTATGTGCAGCAGGATTATACCATTTTTCCATTCCCAGCTGCTCATAAATTTTGTAGATTCCCAATTTCTCAGTACGCTTGCCTCCGCTTCCATCTCCCATCCAGAAATCATCAAGTGTGACCCTGCTGGCTAAATGTTTAAGCTTTTTCGGAAATTCGCGTGAACAAGGTAACAATGGTGAAATGGTTGCCTGCGTTAACACACCTGCTTCGGTTATTTCCTTCAACGCGTTCATCCTCGCAGGAATGGGAGGTGCTGAAGGAGCAAAGGCTTTTCTGATTTCTTCTTTGTCCGTTTCTATCGTCATCGAAATTCTGATTTTGTCGCCGAATTGTTTAAATAGGTCGAGATCCCTCTTGACCAACGGTGACCTTGTCTGGACGAACAGGAAGTCAGGCTGAACCTCGAGCATTACCTCAAGCAGGCTTCTTGTGAGCATAGTTTTTGCCTCGATTGGCTGATACGGGTCAGTTGCAGAAGACATGAAAATGGTTACAGGACCTTTTTTCTTAGCCTTGATGAGTTCCTTTCGCAACAATTCAGCTGCATTTGCTTTAATATCAACCCATGTTCCCCACTCCTCTTCCCGGAAAAGTGAAACTGGAAGCTGTCTCACATAACAATAACTGCAGCCAAAGGCACAGCCAGCATAAGGGTTGAGCGAATAAGAATACTCATTCAACAGCCCCCTCCCCGGAGTCAGGATGCTTTTGGAAAGAATATCATTGATACTCAGCTTCAAGCACATCACCAGCTTTCAGTAATTATTCTCCCTACATTATAACAACACTTCAACGCATTAACTCATTGGGGGTCTGACCCCCAGTGCTTTAACGCATCACCTCGTTGGGGGTCTGACCCCCAGTGCTTTAACGCATCACCTCGTCGGGGGTCTGACCCCCAGTGCATTAACGCATCACCTCGTTGGGGGTCTGACCCTGGCTGATTGAGACGGAAATCCTGTTCCAGCAGGATCTTTTGTTCATGACACTACTGGAAGTGGAGCAAAACCTGGATTTATGTACTTATTTAAGGATGAGTATTTGGCAGTTAAACCTGCTGAACTTGTCCAAAACCGAATGATAAAGCTGTTGGTTTAGATGAGGATAAGGGCGGCATGCGCACTGAAAGCGGAAAGAAGGGAGAAGGGGCTTCCACCAAATGCATATGGATATTAATTAATTGATGGAAGCAGCCCTTTTTTATAGAAGAAAGCAACTAGATTCATTGCATACTGCGGTACTTTTTTCGGAAAACGCTTATGCCTGTAAAATTTGTAAAAAGCTATTTTCAGGTCATCCCACTGAGAGCATTTTTTTGTCTGGCGAAATCGTGCCACATCAATCAGCCGGACATCGCCTTCTGGAGTAACTATGATATTCCTTAAGTGGATATCAGAGGGATTCAGACCTTTTTCTCTTGCCAGCTGCAAGGCGTTATCTACTTCCTTGATATGTTCACTGGCTATTGGAATCCCTTTAACCAAACAATTAAATAGTGTCGTTCCCTGAACATAATCCATGACGAGATAATTTCTTCCTGATTCGTGCATTGCAGGAAAGAATGGATTGCCCTTGAGCTCTTTATAAATCGCCGCTTCTTCAGCAGCAATCCTTTCAAAAGGCGGAAAGAAAACCTTCAGGACAAGGTCTGTTCCACGGATTTTGAATGCAAACGCACTACGGCCCTCACCAATCAGCTGCAAACGATCATCCTTCTCCGCCAGTACCACCCTCGAACCCTTCATCATATAAACAACACTACTCGCTAAATCTCCATACAAACTCAACGATTTCCCTCCTCTCACAGGAGCAGACCCCCGCGCTTCACCGCATTACCTCGTCGGGGGTTTGACCCCCAGCGCATTAACGCATTACCTCACCGGGGGTCTGACCCCCGGTGCTTTAATGTGGTAAATCATCTGTCCACTACTTTGATCATGTCTTCGTCCCAGCTTTCTACGCCTTTTTCGAAGGTTAATTTTGTCTTAAAGTGATATGAGATTGCCTTGGTTGTGACGGGTACATCGATGGGCAGCTTGAATGAAAAAGGGACTTTATCTGCTTCTTCTGACCCTATCTTTGTTTCAACCTGAATGGCTGTTGTATCAATGACTTCTTCTGCTCCAGTCTTTTCGTCTACCATGACGAGGGCGCAGTCAATTTGCTTAAGATGCTGGTCAATCGTTCCGCCTTTAATTAAAAATTGGCCATTCACCGATTCTCCAGGCTTTAAAACATCCTTCTCCAATATAAGGTCAATTTGTGCCGACCCGACGCCAAGCAATGACATATACTTTCTTAATAACATCTGTGTTCCTCCATATTATTTATTAATCTATTTCTTCGGATTAGCGTATTTCTCATCCAATCGCTTTTCAATCTTCTCCAGCATTTGCTGGTCCATTAAAAGCTCTTCTCTGTTCTTTTTTACCAATTCATTGAATCGAATTTGTTTTTTCTTCATATCTGTCACACTCCAATACTAAATTTATGTTACTTATTGTGAAAATGCCTTATCCGAAATAAAAAAACCTTCACCCACGACGGTGAAGGTTTTAAAACAAATAAAGACCTTCACCAAAATTGGCAAAGGTCTTGCTAACAACGAATGAATGTTGCCAACAAAGCCGGGAGAAATCTCCGTAATGACGACCTTGTTGTAAAAGCTACTCCCCTTTAGGAGAACTATTTAAATTTATAATTTCATAATACATGACATCGTTAAATTCGTCAAATGAAGAGGCTCAAACAGAAGTATATAAATCCACTTTTCCTACCTTTTATCCGTGATCTGTATAGGCTCAGGCCACTTTACTTCCCGTTCTTGCCTTTGCCGGAACCATCATCACCACTTTTATCTCCTTTGTCATCACCTTCATCATCATCTTCTTTAGAATGATCGTTTTTCTTATCTTTAGCTTTCTTAGCTTCCTCTTGCTGCTTTTCTTCGTTCTTCTTAGCCTCTTCACGTTTCTTTTCTTCAGCCTTTTTCGCTTCTTCTTGTTTCTTCTCTTCTTCAGCTTTTTTAGCTGCTTCCTGCTTTTGTACTTCTGCTTTCTTAGCTGCTGCAGCTTTTTGCTCTTCTGCCTTCTTAGCAGCTGCAGCTTTCTTCTCATCTGCTTTCTCTGTTGCCGGCTGGGCAGCAGTCTTTTTCTCAGTGCTCTTTACTGTTTTTACTCCTACTGCTTGTACAGTCGTTTGTTCAACGGAAGCTGTTTCGGCAGCTCCATCCTCTGTACCCGTATCTCCTGGCTGTTCTGATTCAGTTTCAGTGCCTTCTTCAACCGCGGCATTTCCATCCTCAGCTCCAACTTCACCGGACTCTGTTTCTTCTTCCGTCAATTCATCTTCGGCATCTTCCTCGTCAGAGACCTGTTTCTTTCCAGATGCGAGTCCTTTCATCTGCGAAGGATGAACGCCAAGCTGTTTGGCTGCTTTTCCAAAGCCAACCTTTTCTTCTGTATAAATAGCAGCGATTTCCTCTACTGTTTTGCCTGATGCTTCTGCGAGCCAGAAAATCTGCGCAATTTGCCCGTAGCCAAGATCATCTTCACGAAGCTGAATGACCATTTCCTGATCAAGCCCCTGCACTACATTCGCAACAATCTTTGCCTCTTCCACAGCTTCTTCCAGTTCTTCCTTTAGTACATCTTCAACATTCTCAGCAAGTTCATCTTGTACTTCAGCAACATCCCCTAATTCTTCGGTGAGTTCATCTGCACCTTCAGAATCCGTTTCTTCTTCAACAATTACTTCAGTAACCTTTTCCTGAGCTTCATCAAGTGCTGCTAAATATTCTTCTAATGCTTCTTTTACAAACTCATCTTTCTCTTCCTCTGACATCGCGGCGGCTTCTGCAAGTCTCTCGCTGGCAAAATCGAGCAGCAGCTGTGCTTCTTTCTCGTCATCGAAGGTCAATAATAACTTTAATTCCTCGAACAATTGATCAAAGGTAAATAAAAACTCGTCAGGTGTCGTACCTGGGGCAGTTGTTTCAACTACCTCATCGGCCGATACGGTCGTGCCAAAGGCAAGCACCCCTGTCAAAACTGCTGTTGTTAAAAGTCTCTTCATCTTTTTTCCCCCATTTTAAATGTTTGAATTAAAATCGATGGAAAATAAAAAAGTGCTGCCCGAAGAACAGCACACACGCATCTGCTATGTGAATCTTCGGCAACTGGCTGGCATCGTCTCTATGACATTAGCCCCTGTAGCTTTGCGTCCCCTGGTTTCCCTGGGTTTGCCATTATCGGATTTTAATTCTACCTTCATCTTACTTTTTCGACAGAAAAAAAGATATAGAAATTTTTAATGAATTCTCAAAATCCCTACTTAGCTTCCTCGCCGAACTTCCCTTCATGATAATCCCGGTAGGCCTGGCGGATTTCTTCCATTGAATTCATAACGAATGGGCCGTAGGCAACTACTTCCTCCTTAATGGGTTTGCTCGAATAAACTAAGACTTTTGAGCGCTTGTTTGCTTTCAGCAATAGTTCACTTGGGCCAGCGCCGCCATCATTGAAGGTTAATGTTGCCGCCGACGATTTTTTCAGGTTGGTTTCGCCGGTTCCTGCCATAATGTCGCCAGAAAGAACATATAGAAATGCATTATGCCCCTCTGGAAGTTCGTACGAGTAGGCTGAGTTCTCTGATAGGCTAATTTCTGAGAGTGCGAATGGCACCAATGGTTCAAGCGGTCCTTTTATCCCCGCTGTTTGGCCTGCGTACACCTTAATTGAGCCACCATTAAATTGGACGGTTGGTGCTGTCTCAGAATACACATTTTGATAGGAAGTTTTTGTGCTCTTTAACTCTTTAGGCAGGTTCAGCCATAGTTGCAGAGTATGAGCAATGTCGTGATCAACTGCCTCTTCCGCATGTCTCGCTCCAGACCCGGCATTCATATACTGAATATCCCCAGCTTCAAGAATGCTGTGGCCGCCATGATTATCTATATGCTCAAGCCTCCCATCTATCACATAAGTTATCGTTTGGAAACCACGGTGCGGATGATCGGAAAAAGTCCCGCGCTTGAACCAGTCCTCTGCCATAAGGATAAAAGGATCTAACTCCCTCCATCTCTCAGGATTCAATATAAGTCCCATCTGGACATGCGGAAAGTCTTTTTCTTCATATTGAACAGTCCAATGATCTTTGATATCTCTTTGGAACATGATTTACCCCTCCTTTGTTGGCCCTTGTCCAATTCTTTTTAGTCATCATCATGAGACAGCGAGCTTATTAACTTTGCCATTATATTATAATGCAGATTGCTTACTTTTAGTAAGTTAAAGCATGAGTGGCTGTTTGCTTTAAAGTGCATTGAATGATTAATGAGCAATGATAAATTCCAGCCTACAAATCTCTGCTCTCAATTTTCTTTCTTAAAAAAATCTTTGTTATATAACCAATCAAAGTTCGGACAAATTGACTAATAATATGGTGCAGGAAGTGGTCGACAATTCAAGTAAGTTTGTCTTCTTAAATAAACGGGTAGTTACTCTTTAAGCAACTATCTAATAATAAGGAGCTGTTATTCATGATACTGAAAAAGAAATTAATAGCAAGCGGGTTGGCACTAAGTGTGATTCTTGGCGGACTAACAGCATGTGGTGATGGCGTTGACCAGGATAATGGCCCAAGTGATGGCGAACAGCAAGATGAAATGGATGATGAAAACGAAAATTAATAGTCTTATAAAATAAAAATAAGCAAGGAGCTAAAATAGTCATTTTAGCTCCTTGCTTATTTTATTGAGAAACTTCTTCATCTATAATTAGAAAAATCTACAGCCATGAAACCTCAGCATCAAGGTTATCCATTTTAATTTTCATAAGTGAAAAGGTATTGTGTATCGTTAGTTTCCTTGAAAACTTGTATGTAACATCCTTTGAAGAAAGAAAACGTTTGGCTGATATCACGTGTTTAAAGCTCCCTAGTTTAAGGGAGCTTTTTTAAGATAATGATATCTTTTAGGCTGACATTATATTATAATTTTAGAAATATTTTGAAAAGGTGTGATGATCGTGGAGGATTGTTTTGATGGCAGCAAGCATGCTGGTGAGATAACATCTCGTTCGATTATAACTTTGTTTGTCGTCTATACTGTTCAGGGTGCTGGGCATATCATGAGCCAAAGGCGGTCTTAAATCAATATGAAAAAAGAGTATGAATTTAGCTGGATCGGAAGCCAAAATACTTTTGTCGATACCATAAGCGTTGAACAATTTGGCCAAGTTATTGTTGGCCGCTACGGTGGAAACTCCTCTGCAGGTCAATATAAGAATGAGGATGCCTGCTTGTTATTGATTGATCAAAAACAAGATTGGGAGTTTGTCATTCTTTTAGATGCTCATAATTCCGCTGAAAGCGCGGAATTGATTGTCAAAACCTTTGAACGTCGAAAAAACGAGATAAAAGAATGTTTATCCCTTAAACCAGATCAGGCATTCATCAGCCTTGAAAAAATGGTGCTAAATCTTTTTCAAAGCAAAGAATTTATGGCTGAATGCAGTAGCGTTAAAGGGGAAACCGCCTGTTTAATCGCCGCAAGGAAAGGCAGGTACTGCTGGTGGTTCTCGGTTGGAGACTGTATTTTATATTTGCATCACCCTGAGTTAACCGCCTTCGGTCAGCATCAATTAAATCAAAGGCAATTTTATGAGTGGATTGGACAAGTAAACACTTTTGAGATGCCAGTCCCGTGCTACAGCACCGGCAGAAAGGAACTGCGTCAGGGCATTAATCATCTTTTCCTGACAACCGACGGTTTAATAGAATGCCCAGGTGAACGATTCTCCATTCCACAGGACATTTTCCGGGTTTTCTCAAAGTCTTCTAATGAAGAAAGTGTAGTAACGTTATTAAAAGGAATTCAGGAAGACAACGTTCGTGACAGTACAACAATTGTGTCCTGGATGGTGAATGTAACCGAGAAAGCTACCTTGGCCAGCAATCAGTAAAATCGCATACATGCAAGGGTTCATATATAACGGATCAGTTTTGAGGCAAATCGCAATTAGCGGCTGATTTCACAAAGAATCAACACCTGGTTTAACAAACAAATCAACATAATAGATAGCAATAAAATTGCTCAGGGCGTAAAAGCTCTGAGCAATTTTCTGTATATGCTTATTCAGCGAAGCTGCCCGTGAGTTGAATAAGCAAGATAAAGTTAACTTCCGTATTCTTTTTTATTGGAAATCAAGCTTTTGGAGGAGACAATCCAATGAATAATAAATCTTTTTCATTCAAGTGGTTATCCTGCCCCCTTAACTACGAAAACTAACTAATTAATTATTGTTAATTCAATGTTTAACAACCATCTGTCTATTGCTGACTTAGGATAATAAACTTTACCTTCAATCTCTATATGTGGGATTTCACTTTTAAAGCTGTCAGGTCCATTTGTTATTTTCGTTAGTTTTTGAACTTCTTCAATACTGATTCCTAAGTAGTTTGCTACCTCAGATTGAGTAAATAATTGAGCAGTTTGAACTGGAGCACCTGATTCATTAGTCGGTCTATCATTTAGACCGTTGGATATTAGCCAACAACCAACAACGAAACACAAAGCAAAACTAAAAATTGAAAATGCAACTAAGTTATTTTTCATTCTTATTCCCCCTTTTTTCCTTCAACTTTCTCCTTG
>NZ_JBAVFI010000669.1:0-3340 GCF_049588175.1 Mesobacillus sp. | reverse complement strand
AAATGGTTGACGAATCATGTATATACAAGTAAAATGAAAACGTAATCAAAAAACATGTATATACAAGTTTTCTTTCATGTGCAATTTTTTTTATGTTAAATGAAAACGGTAACAGGAGGAGAGAAATATGAATCGTCAAGCAGTTGAGCAGATTGTTGAAGCTGTCGGCGGCAAAGAAAATATTGCTGCTGCCACACATTGTGTTACTAGGCTGCGTTTTGCCTTAAAGGACGAAGGCAAGGTAGATAAAGATAAACTCGAAAACATCGATCTTGTAAAAGGTTCATTCTCAGCTAATGGTCAATATCAGGTTGTAATCGGGCAGGGACTGGTAGACAAAGTATATAACGAAATGGTTGAAATCACTGGCATTGGTACAGCGACAAAACAGGAAATTAAAGATGCTGCAGAACAAAATCTAAATCCATTGCAGAGAGCAATAAAAACTCTGGCAGATATTTTCATTCCGATTTTGCCAGCAATCGTCACAGCCGGTTTGTTAATGGGAATCAATAATATTCTTACCGGTAAGGATATCTTTTTTGAAGGCAAGGCACTCATTGATGTTTATACAAACTGGGCAGACTTTGCAAGCATCATTAATCTGATTGCGAACACTGCATTCGTTTTCTTGCCAGGATTGATCGGCTGGAGTGCCGTCAATAAATTTGGCGGAAACCCGCTTCTCGGTATTGTGCTCGGTTTAATGCTTGTTCACCCCGATTTATTGAATGCTTGGGGGTATGGCGCAGCTCAGCAGGAAGGCAAGATTCCTACATGGAATTTATTTGGATTAACAGTTGAAAAAGTAGGCTATCAAGGTCAGGTATTGCCTGTATTGCTTGCTTCTTATGTACTTGCAAAAATGGAGATATTCCTGAAAAAACGCATCCCTGATGCATTCCAGCTGCTGACAGTTGCTCCGATCTCGTTATTGGTAACAGGTTTTCTTTCTTTCATCGTAATTGGACCGATTACATTTATGATTGGCAATGGCATTACTGCTGCGGTGGTTGGTATTTTTGATGCCGTACCAGCAATTGGCGGTTTAATCTACGGAGGTCTTTATGCACCACTCGTTATCACAGGGATGCACCATACGTTCCTGGCAGTTGATTTACAGTTGATTGGCACAATTGGCGGTACCTTCTTATGGCCTATGGTAGCACTTTCTAATATTGCCCAGGGTTCAGCAGCATTTGCGATGATGTTTGCAGATAAGAATAATGAAAAACTTAAAGGCTTATCTTTAACATCAGCTATTTCTGCATGGCTTGGAATTACCGAACCAGCGATGTTTGGGGTGAACCTGCGTTATAAATATCCGTTTATCGCTGCGATTATTGGTTCAGCGATCGCTGGAATAGTTATTACTCTTCGCGGAGTTCAGGCACCTTCCATCGGTGTAGGCGGCTTGCCGGCATTCTTGTCCATCTTCACAGAATTTTGGGGAGTATTCTTCATCGGTATGGGAATCGCACTCGTTGTTCCATTCGTACTGACATTCATAATGGCTAAGGCGAAACAGAAAAAAGAAGCTTAATTGCAGCTAGAGGTAATCCTGATGGAGGTGGATGTATCAATGACTGAACCATGGTGGAAAAAGGCTGTAGTCTATCAAATCTATCCAAAGAGTTTTTATGACACAACCGGAAATGGAACGGGCGACCTTCAGGGGATAATCGCCAAGCTTGATTATCTGAAAGAATTGGGTGTGGAAGTAATTTGGCTTACGCCAATTTATGATTCCCCACAGCGAGATAACGGCTACGATATAAGAGACTATTATAATATCTTTGAAGAATACGGCACAATGGAAGACTTTGACCGGCTGCTGGAAGAAGCGCATCAGCGCGGCATTAAACTGATTATGGATATCGTGGTGAACCACTCATCAACAGAGCACGAGTGGTTCCGGGATGCCCGAAAGTCAAAGGACAGCCCTTACCGGGATTTCTATATATGGAAGGATCCTAAAGAAGACGGAAGTGAACCGACTAATTGGGAATCAAAGTTTGGCGGAAACGCATGGAAGTATGACGAGGCAACAGGACAATACTACCTCCATCTTTTCGATGTGACCCAGGCTGATCTGAACTGGGAGAATGAACAGCTTCGCAATGATGTGTATGAAATGATGCACTACTGGTTTAAAAAGGGTGTTGATGGATTCAGGCTTGATGTTATTAACCTTATTTCCAAAGACCAGGACTTCCCGGATGATGACGGGTCGGTGCCACCGGGTGACGGGCGTAAATTTTACACGGACGGTCCTAAGATCCATCAGTATTTGCAGGAAATGAATCGTGAAGTATTCTCGAAGTATGACAGCATGACTGTTGGCGAAATGTCTTCTACAACAATCGAGAATTGCATTAAATACTCAAATCCGGATAGTAATGAATTGAGCATGACTTTCAATTTCCACCATTTAAAAGTCGATTACTTAAATGGAGATAAATGGACGCTTGCTGATTTTAACTTCCTCGCTTTGAAACGGATATTATCGTTATGGCAGTCCGAAATGCATAAAGGCGGAGGCTGGAATGCATTATTCTGGTGCAACCATGACCAGCCCCGGATTGTATCCCGGTACGGGAATGATGGCGAGTACCATCGCCAATCTGCCAAAATGCTGGCAACTGTTGTCCATATGATGCAGGGGACACCTTATATTTATCAGGGCGAAGAAATTGGGATGACGAATCCTTACTATGATGAAATTGAGGACTACCGCGATGTCGAATCATTGAATATGTATAAAATCAAACTCGCAGAAGGTATGCCGGAGGAAGAAATTCTGAACATCCTGCAAAGCAAGTCCCGTGACAACTCAAGGACACCTGTCCAATGGAATGCCGAAGAACATGCAGGCTTTACAAAAGGCACTCCATGGATAAATGTCGCAAAAAATTACCAGACTGTAAATGTCGAAAATGCTCTAGCTGACAAAGATTCAGTTTTTTATCATTACAAAAAACTGATCCAGCTTAGAAAGCAATACGACATCATCACGTATGGCGATTACGAGCTGATTTTAGAAGATCACCCAGAAATATTTGCGTATGTAAGGAATGGCCAGAGTGAAAAATTACTTGTAGTGAATAATTTTTACGGAAAAGAAACTGTGTTTGAACTACCGGAAACAGTGAATCTTGAAGGCTATAACGCTGAAATATTACTCTCGAATTATGATGATTCCGGCGAGAATATTTCTACGCTAAATCTTCGACCATATGAATCGGTTGTTTTCCATTTAATGAAATAAGATATGTGGAGGCCTTAGTGCCTCCACAATTTTTTTGTTTTGGCCGAAATTTCCACCAGATGGAAAAAGTAG
>NZ_JBAVFI010000668.1:0-1585 GCF_049588175.1 Mesobacillus sp. | reverse complement strand
AATACCTCGTGCGACAAATTATCCTACATTCCGACATGAAGGTAATAAGGGATTTGTATTCGCTTAGATTAATGTTTTTGGTTAGCTGTCTTCATAAACATTGTTGGTAGTAGAGTAGCGGTTGACTTGCCTATTAACTTGAATTCTGCTTCATGCGCTTACTTCTAGTTGTTATCACCATACGCGATAGAAAAATCTCGTTGAGGGGTTCTCATCATCTTACTTGTGAGAAAAATTAAAATGGAACTTAATAAACTTTTAATGCTGGTATACAGCCAGCAGCAGAGTTGAGAGAATGACATTCGCTAAAAATATATAAAAAAAAGACCAGGCCGCATTTAGCCTGGTCTCTAGCATGGTTTATTCTTCGTCTTGCTCAGCAAGGAACGTTTCAAGCATTTCTTCGATCATATCCCATTCTTCATCCGTTTCGATAGGCATCAATTCGCCATCCTGATTATCTTCAGTTGGCATAAATGATGAAGCGTGGATTTCAATTTCCTCATCGTCGCTTTCATCAGCACCGATTGGATAGTATAAAACATAAGACTTGCCGAACTCTTCAGAGTCAAATGTAAAAAGCACTTCACATAATTGTTCGTTACCGTTTTCGTCTACTACTGTAATGTTGTTTTCTCCGTGATCCATTAAAGTCACCTCATTTAATTTTGGCTATTCAGATAGCCTTGTAGAATCATCATTGCGGCCATTTTATCAATGACTTTTTTACGTTTTTTACGGCTAACGTCTGCCTCCAGCAAAACACGCTCTGCTGCAACTGTCGTTAAACGCTCGTCCCAAAGGACAACAGGGACGCCGAACCGTTCTTCCAATTCACGGGCAAAGAATTGGCTGGCTTCGCCCCGGGGGCCGATTGTGCCATTCATGTTCTTAGGCAATCCAACGACAACTTTGCTGACTTCGTACTCTTTTATTATTTTACCTAATTCATCGAAACCAAACACATTTTCTTCTTCGTTAATTTTAAGAGTTTCAAGTCCCTGAGCAGTCCATCCAAGTTCATCGCTCAGTGCAATGCCGACAGTTTTCGAGCCGACATCTAGTCCCATCGTACGCATTTATTTCCCCTCTCGGTGGTTCCTTAAATAGGATTTAACCAATTCCTCGATAATTTCATCCCGTTCCAGCTTGCGGATGATATTGCGGGCATCCCGATGGCGGGGAATATAAGCCGGATCGCCAGAGAGCAGATAACCGACAATCTGGTTAATCGGGTTATATCCTTTTTCCTGCAAAGCTTCATAGACCTGCAGCAGGACTTCATTCGCATCATGCTCAAAAGGCTCTTCGGGAAAATTAAATCTCATCGTCTTATCAAACGAGCTCATCGAATGCACCTCACTTCTAAAAATGGAAGGCAATATTTTCTTAGGTTACCTTCATTCTACACTACTTTACCTTTATATCAAATTGATTTAACCCATTCTTCGGCAAATTGAATCGCATTGTCGAGTTTTGATGGGTCTTTCCCGCCGGCTTGAGCCATATCTGGACGGCCTCCGCCGCCTCCGCCGCAAATGGATGCTGCTTCCTTGATCAGCTTTCCTGCCTGGTAGCCCTTGAG
>NZ_JBAVFI010000667.1:0-7667 GCF_049588175.1 Mesobacillus sp. | reverse complement strand
CCTTAGACCAAGCAGGTCCACTGTCATTTGGCAGGCAACAAGCTTTACATCCTGTTCCTTAGCCATTTCGATTAGATCAGGAAGCGGCATTGCATTATGCTTTTTCATCACGTCTTTGATCATTTTGGGACCAAAGCCTGCAAAATTCATTTTTGAAAGACCCATTTTGTTCGCGCCTCTTGGCATCATCTTGCCAAACATTTTTTCAATGAATGATTTTTCAACCTGGATTGGCTCATCTTTCCTTAAAGCGTTCAATCCCCAGAATGTGTGGAATATTGTTACCTCGTGGTCGTAAGCTGCAGCTCCATTTGCAATGATATAGGCAGCCATCACCTTATCATAATCTCCACTGAATAATACAATCGTTGTTTTTTTCGTTTCTCTCATGTACTCTTCCCCTCTCTCTCATTACGGCAGCGGGTATTTATCTATCTAAAAAAATATATATAGTTTCTAACGTGATTACGTTGTTAAATACCTTACAGGGTATATCATATAAAAATTCTATGATGATGTCAACAGTAATTATGAATTTTTTATGACTTTATTATTTATGGTGAATATTTTCAGTTAAATGAAACTCTACCCGACCGTTTTCAGCTTCATTCAACAGGGACGATAATAATCA
The DNA here is from genome assembly GCF_049588175.1 of Mesobacillus sp. Lineage (GTDB taxonomy): Bacteria > Bacillota > Bacilli > Bacillales > Cytobacillaceae > Mesobacillus. The sequence continues at coordinate 7,036 of NZ_JBAVFI010000667.1, read as the reverse complement.
TTAATATTGTAAAAAAAAAATGCGATCATTAGTTTCCTAAACCGATTAAATTAGAATGTTCTAATCACCAGGAAATAAAAATTAATACTGACCTTAGCACAGTCTAAACTAAAATATATGAACTGTTTGAATTAATATGAGCAGTTTTTAGCAGTTAACTTGTATAAGAGTATATTGAGGGTACAAATAGAAGGTGACAATATTTAATAGAAGAAAAAAGTTTTATCAGCATAGTGTTTCTGTGGCAGTTAGCAGTTTTTTCAAGAGGTAATGAAAACAAATTAAGAATATGTTGTGATAGAACCCTGGTAAATCAAACTTTATAATTAGCAGATTGTAAAGATTGTGCTCCAGAGGTTCTATTCTTCATCAAGCATTCTATATTTTACACTTTCATCATAAAGGCCATTTTTCTTGCTCCAATACCAGATCATGCCTGCGGATGCGGTGGATGCGATCATGACTACCAATAAGACCCAAGCTCCTGTGACCATCAATATCCCCCCTTATTTTTATGGATTTCTTGTTCTATCGAATTACTTTAACAGAAATCCCTGACACCGTCCAGAGTATTTTTAGGGGGTTGAAATATAAAAGCTCTGGGATTACAATGTGGTCAAACAATATAGGAGGTTACATTATGGACCATCCATCACTGGGATTTTTCTTTGATTTGTTTTATTACTTGGGAGTTCCCGTCCTGATTATCTTCATCCTTGATACTTTGCGAAAAAAGTCCAATAAAAAAGAAGAAAAAATTCATATTGACTAAACAGAGCTGGAATTTTCCCGCTCTGTTTTTTTTTTCCAAAAATGCTAAAAATGGCGCTTATTTACCAATTAATCCGCACGTATAAAACATTTGGATACCACTATAAAAAAGTTGAATAACTGTATTCGTTTTAGAGATGTATGATTTTAATAGCAGATTGTGAAGAAATTGTGAAATATATGTGGTTATTTTATGAACAAGGGAGTGTCAAAATGTTTACAGACGAAAAATGGAGTTCTTCAAAGAATTGGTTCATCGCTGCTGTCTTCTGGATCATCATCGGCATGAGCATGGGACTTCTTACGGCAACAAAACAAATATGGCCAGAATTGTTAAACAATCGCTGGACAACATACGGGCATATTCGTTCTGCTCACGTCATGCTCGTTATTTACGCATGGCTTTCAATGGCGTATGTCGGTTCAATGTTTTACATGATTCCAAAACTGGCTAAAACGACGGTTTTCAGTGAAAAACTTGGTAATTTTTCTTTAGTATTATACAACGTCGTCATTTTAGAAGGTTTCTTTGCATTACTGGATGGCCAGACCTCTGTTATCGAGTATGGCGAATTCCCGCTTTGGGTAGACGTGCAAGTACTGATAGCTATTGGACTTGTCGCTTATAACCTTTTCAAGACTGTCGGACAGAGACAGGAAAAAATGCTGTATGTCAGCTTGTGGTATTTCCTTGGCTCCCTTCTATGGCTGCCATTGACCTGGATTGTCGGCAACTTTCCGCCATCCCTTATCCCAAGTGGCGTACAACAAGGGTTAATGGGCTGGTTCCTAGGTCATAACGCGATTGGTCTTTGGATGACGACAGTTGGCGTTGGACAGATCTATTATCTGCTTCCAAAGTTAACTGGACGGCCATTATATAGCCACCAGCTTTCTATGATTGGATTCTGGGCAATCGCAACCTTCTACGTATGGAATGGACCTCACCACTTGATGAATGGACCTATCCCTAGCTGGATCTCCAAAGCCGGAGTTATTCCATCCATCGTCCTATTGATTCCTGTTTGGGCAGTTCTAGCTAACTTCTGGGGAACAATGAAAGGTTCATGGTCCCAGACTAGAACGAGCGTGCCGCTTCGTTTCACAATGGCAGGAACCATTTTTTACTTATTCGCGTGTCTTCAAGGACCGCTGCAAGCTCTTCCATCTGTAAGTTCAGTTATTAAATTCACTCACTGGACTGTGGGGCATGCACATATGGGACCTTTCGGAGCGTTTTCTTTCACATCGTTCGCTGCAATTTATTACATTCTGCCAAAGATCGTCGGACGTGAAATGTTCAGCAAGAGAGCAATGGAAGCTCACTTCTGGTTCTCAACAGTTGGATTCCTAGTGTTCGCTTTCTCTTTATGGATCGCTGGTGTTGTACAAGGATTCGCTTGGATCGATGGAGTTCCATTCCTTAAGACTGTATTAATGATGGAACCTTATGTTAAGGGACGCGCAATTGGCGGAACGATGATGTATGTCGCTCAGTTCTTCCTTGCTTGGAATATGTACAAAACGATTAAACTTGCAAAAATCGAGAAAAAACAGCAATCACAGCAACAGGCTGCTACTGCTTAAGGAGGAGGGAACAACTTGGAACGTAAACCATCATCAGTATTAATTGTTGCATTTATTTTATGGATGTTCGGTGTTGCCGGCACGGTTATCCTTCCCCTGTTCGACTCGGAAATCAACTCAGCGACTGCGAGTGGCGAGCTGCGCAATTACCCTGAGGATTCTGCTGAAGCAAGAGGAAGAGATGTCTATATTCAAAACGGCTGCCAGACTTGCCATACTCAGTTCGTAAGGGCATTGCCAGCTGACCAGAACCAAAACCTTGGTCCAGTTTCACAGGGTGGCGACTATAAGTATGATTTACCTCAATTAATGGGTTCTAATCGTACTGGTCCCGATTTAATGTGGGTTGGCCTCAAATATAATGAAGATTGGCATCGTCAGCACTTGATTGATCCCCAGTCAACTAGCCCTGGTTCAATCATGCCTTCTTTCGATTACTTGTCTAACCAGGAACTCGATGACCTTATCGCTTATTTAATGAGCCTTAAGCCAACAGAGGAAAGACTCGAAGAAAGCAAAAATGAAGGAAATGGATCATAAATAAGTTATTTGTCCAAAACCTTTTTATCATTGGCTCTGTTAAAGCCCAATGTTTTTATTAACCCTGTTGATTGTAGTGGAAGGCGCGTAGACTCCTGCGGGCGCAGCTGGACAGATGAGACCCCGCAGGAGCGCAGCGACGAGGAGGCTCAGCGCCAGCCCCGCGGAAAGCGAAGCGCCTGGAACGAAAATCAACAGCCTGGTATAACAGAGCCTTATTTTTAATAACAGCATCTCCTTAAACCCGCGTTTAAGGAGATGATTTTGTAATCAACCCTATCAAAACAGCATTCAAAGAGGCAGGTGGAAAAGATGAAAAATGAACATAATGAAGATATTGTTTCGGATATCAAAATTGAACATAATAAAGTGCCAAAACTATTGGTAGCTGTATTTTATGTCGTAGCAATTTGGGCAATTGGCTATGCCATCTTTATGCCAGGCAAATTACAGGTGGAACCTGCTGCCGCACCTCAGGAAAACAAGGGAGAGCTTATTTTCACAGGTACTTGCCTAAACTGCCATGCGACAGGAGCTGCACCTGATCTTAAGGGTGTAACGGATCGACTGAAAGAAGAAGACATAAAAAATGTCATCAAAAACGGCCGTAACACGATGCCGGCAATCGGTCACCTCTATTCAGATAAAGAAATCGACCAAGTATATACGTACTTAGAAAATTACAGATAAAGAAAGGAGGATTTTTGTGGTTAAAAATGTAATAAGATGGGCCTCTTTCATCATTATATTTACTCTGCCGTTTTGGAATGGATTCAGGATGGACATTGACAACGAAAAATTGTTTTTGTTCGGTTTTCAGTTAAGCTATGAAGCTGGTTATCTATTTTTTGTATTCCTTTTCTTGTTCCTGATGGCTTTTTTAGCATTATCAATGATTGTATACAGGGCATTTTGCCAATATGCTTGCCCGCATAATACCTTCAGTATGCTATTAAACAAAATTGAAGGAAAATTAGGTGAAAAAGGCAAGGCGGTAACTTTCCTATTAAGTTTGGTTGTCAGCTTTTTCATGGCCTACGCATCAGTAAGCTATTTTTACGACCCAATCACAATCTGGAAGTCATTAATCAACTTTAAGATGGACAAATACTTCTTCCTTGTTACTTCTACAGGTGTTCTGTATACAGCACTGTCATACAAGGCAAGAAATTCATTCTGTAAAGTTTGCCCGTACGGACTTGCCCAGGGCATTTCCCAAGTTGATGATAAGACAAAATGGCTTACACATCCGGGAGTTTGGATTACTTGGGGAACAACTACTGCCCTTGTACTGATCCTGCTTGTCGGATGGTTCTAAAGAAAAAAGTGAGGTGAGGACATATATGAAAAAACTTCTTAAACTATCAGCATTCGCACTTCTGACCATTTCCCTTACTGCATGTTCAGAAGCTGCTGTAAAAGAGACATCCCTTAATGATGTGAATCAAAAGGAACTTCCCGAACTGGATAAAAATTATTCTCCAAACTGGTGGAAAGATCAGCCTAACGGCAATGCCGATACAAATATGGACTGGAACGGCGAAGGCTGGATCCTGTCTGCGAATGAAGTTAGTAACGGAATAGCAATTGCAGATATTAAAACGGGTAATCCTGTTAAATACATTCAAACTACAGGTACTCCCCACCATATCCATATGAATAAAAGCCAGACATGGGCATTTGCGACACAGCGATATGGAACTAGCGTAGTGGCGATCAATATGGACACGCTTGAGGCTCATGAGATTGATTTTCCGGGGTTTGAAAAGCCGCCTGCGCCACAGCATCTTACTTTTTCCAGAGATGGCAAATACGCTTTCACTTCCTTGAACGCAGTTGAAGCAGTGGGAATGATTGATGCTGAAACTGCTGAATTGGTAAAAGTATTTAAAAATGTTGGCAAGAAGCCAAGGGATTTGAACGTTACTCCTGATGGCAAAAAACTATTTGTCAGCATGCAAGCTGAACCTTACATTAGCGTAATTGACATTGAGTCTGGGGAAATGAGGAAGCTTGAACGAACTACCACAGACTATGGAAAAGGAACAGGTTCTGGTCTTGATATGTCAAATGACGGCAAATATGTAGCGGTATCAAATACGGCTGATGATCAGGTCGCTGTTTATGATGCGAAAACAGAAAAGCTTTTAAAGAAATTTGATGATATCCCGAAGCCAACGAATCTTACCTTCATGGGTGATACCCACGACCTTGTTACTGGAAACAGAAACGATGGTTCAATCTCAATAATTGATACTGACAAATTAAAATTTATAAAAACAGTTAAAACTGGCGGAGGAACCAATCTGGCTTATTTAGGTCCGGATGGATACTGGTATACTTCACAGAACGGTGCAGGCTATCTAACAGTAATGGATCCAAATGACAATTATAAAATCGTGAGAAAGATCTGGGGAGTACAAAACATCCACTGGCTCGCATGGAGTCCTGACGGAAGCATGATGTTTGGCTCTAACTGGGGAGATAAGACACTTACTAAGATTGATATGACAAAAAAGAAGGATTTCAGGGAGACAATCCCTGTTGGCTTGAATCCAAACGGTATTGCCTTAAAAACGAATGTGCCTAAAGACAAACTATTAGCATACCAGACAAAAAATGAAGAGGAAGCAAACAGAATTAAAAAAGCTTCAACTCTTGTTTTCCCTAAAGCAAGGAATGCGAATGAAGAAGCTTTCCTGGGCACATGCCTTCAGTGTCATGACATCGGCCGTATCATGAAGAACTCCAGCAAAACAGCAGAAGACTGGACTTCAGTGGTAGACCGGATGAAAGGGAACGGGGCGAAGATGGACGACGCTTCGAGACAAAGTATCATTGATTATCTTGCAACTGCAGAACATAAAACACTTAAAATTAAAACTGAACTAGAGATTGAAATGAATGGAAAGACTGACACAGAGTAAAACAACGAAAAATCCTAATGCTTATTAACATGAGGCATTAGGATTTTCATCTAAGTTAGTTATATAGTTCCATAATCTCTTATGAAGATCAGACTTAAATTGGTTTTCTTTCCGAAGCAGGTAAAATGGCCGGAAACGGTCTCTGTCTTTAAAACGGCTGACAATTAGCTGTCTTGTGTGAATTTCAGGACAAATTGCCAGTTTTGAAAAAACAGCCACACCCAATCCATTTTTCACGCCTTCCTTGATTAACGTATTGCTGTTATAGACAAGGACGGATTTCGGTTCTATATTCAGACCTTTCCATAAATCAAGGGTTGCCTGCCTCATGGCGCAGCCAGGCTCGCGGATCAGCCAGGTCATATCTGCAAGCTTTTCCGGCATTTGATTTTCAGGATTGATTCTAAGCTGAGGAGAAACACCAAGAACGAGCATGTCATCGTAAAATTCATGTGATACAAAATTATAGCGGCCTGCTTGACCCTCAACAAGGGCGAGATCAATTTCTGATGCATACAGCAAATCGGTAATGTGGATTGAAGTCCCGATGGTGATCTGAATTTGGTCACTCGAAATGTCTGGATTTAATTTAATGAAGTCCTGGACCATTTTTGAAATCAAGCATTCACCGATCGTATTGCTGCAGCCAATCTTAATGGTTTGGCTCAAATCGCCTGCGGCTAAAAGGCCTTCCATTTTTTCATTCAAGGCAAGCAGCTGCTGGCCATATTCATATAAAGTTTCTCCGGCCTCGGATAAAGTGATTTTCCGTTTCGCCCGGATAAACAATTGTTTATTATAGTAAGCCTCTAGTTGGCTGATTTGATGGCTGACAGCCGGCTGAGACAAATTTAACATCTTGCCTGCCTGGGAGAAGCTCTCATATTTAGCCGCCGCAATGAAGGTCTTTAGATGTTCCAAGTTCAATATGATCGCACCCCTTTACTACTAAAGAATTGGAGGGAATAAAATGAAAAAAGCAGATATCATCATCACCGTCTTAGTATTGTCTGTCTTTATTTTTGGTTTGATGTACTTTACAAAGGACGATTCAATCACATATCGCGATGTTAAATTTGAAATCGCCTCACTGGCCATATTGTCCACTGTTTCCCTGTTCACCTATTTCGGGATCAAGAAAAATTTGAACCACTAATACAATATTATACCATACAGGGTTTAACGCCTGTATTGAATGTAAAACCTAGGAT
>NZ_JBAVFI010000666.1:0-4313 GCF_049588175.1 Mesobacillus sp. | reverse complement strand
GGATTTTAGCTGAGCCAAACAAAACCGGCCGTATCGAAACGGCCGGTTTTGTTATTTTAGGAAAGCATTGCTTCCATTTCATTTAATTTTTCTTCAAACACTTTTAGAGCTTCTTCTATTGGCTTTGAGCTTGTCATATCGACACCAGCTTTTTTCAGGACTTCGATTGGGTAATCGGAGCTACCTGCCTTTAAGAAATCGAGATAGCGTTCAACTGCAGGCTGCCCTTCTTCAAGGATCTGCTTGCTTAAAGCGGTGGCAGCACTGAAACCTGTAGCATATTGATAAACATAATAGTTGTAATAGAAGTGTGGAATCCTTGACCATTCAAGACCGATTTCTTCATCAATCTCAATGTCCTCATCCCCAAAGTACTTCTTGTTTAGCTCATAGTAATCCTTTGTGAGGGAGTCAGCTGTCAATGCTTCGTTGTTCTGTGCTTTCATGTGGATCATATGCTCAAATTCTGCAAACATTGTCTGTCTGAACACAGTCCCTCTAAAGCCTTCAAGATAATGATTCAGTAAATACAGACGCTTCTGCTCATCATCGATTGTTTTTAACATATAGTCATTAAGCAATGCCTCATTGCACGTTGACGCTACTTCGGCAACAAAGATAGAGTAGTTGCCGTATGGATATGGCTGTGTCTTCCTTGTGTAATAGCTGTGGACTGAATGGCCAAATTCGTGTGCTAACGTGAATAGATTATTTACGTTGTCTTGCCAGTTCATAAGGATATACGGGTTTGTTCCATAAGTACCAGATGAATAGGCTCCGCTGCGCTTTCCCTTGTTTTCGTGCACATCAACCCAGCGATTTTCAAATCCTTCTTTCAGGACATTATTGTATTCTTCACCTAGAGGGGCCAAGCCCTTTAACACGTAATCCTTTGCTTCTGAATATGGAATCTCCATTTTCACGTTCTTGACGAGCGGGGTGAAAAGATCGTACATATGAAGCTTCTCTAAACCTAGAACCTTCCGGCGAAGCTTTACATATCGGTGCAGCAGATGCAGATTGTCATTTACAGTGTTTACAAGGTTTTCATAGACACTTTCAGGAATATTATTTGCAGAAAGTGCTGCATGTCTTGCGGAATCATACTTACGCACCCTAGCATTAAAGTTATCCTTTTTAATATTGCCGCTTAACGTGCTTGCAAAAGTATTTTTAAAGCTTCCGTATGTCTTATATACTGCCTTGAATGCATCCTCACGAACCCTGCGGTCCTCACTTTCAAGGAAACGAATATATCGGCCATGAGTGATCTCCACTTCTTCCCCATTCTCATCTTTGATGGACGGAAATTCAAGATCAGCATTATTAAGCATTCCGAAAGTATTAGATGGTGAGCTCATTACTTCTGATGCTTCAGCAAGCAGAGCTTCTTGTTCAGCAGATAATACGTGCGGTCGCTGAAGGTTGATTTCCTCTAAAGCATGCTCATAAAGCTTCAGCTCTTCTTTCTCAGCAAGGAAGCCCTTAATTTTTTGTTCATCTACTGCCAGGATTTCAGGAACGATGAAAGCCAGCGCACTTCCTGCCTGAGAGTATAAGTTCTTGATTCGGTCATCAAAACCCTGGTAAAAAGAATTCGTAGTATCCTGGTCATATCTCATATGCGCATATGTATACAACCTTCCTAATCTTTCAAGCAGCTTATCCTGCAATTGGAGAGCGTTGTATAGCTGGTCCGCACTCTTTCCTAATTTGCCCTGGTATTCCTGAACTCCAGGAAGAAGGCTTTTCACTTCATTAAACTCTTTTTCCCACACTTCGTCATTTGCAAAAATATCCTCAAGTCTCCACGTATCCTCAGTGGCTACTTCATTCCTTGGCGGCAATTTCTTTACTGCAGATTCATTCGACATATAGATCCTCCTAACAACATTTCGGATTTCGAAAAACTTTTCTAATATCATAAATTCGCTAAATATTTCTCATTTCCTTCTATGGAACGAAAATATGATTTAAAGTTTTATGATTTCTATTTACCCAATTCTTAACTTCCTTATTTTACGCAGGTGACAAACTTTTCATGTTATATTAAATCTTTTTCTTTTGGCTTTGCTAAAGTTGTCTGTTGATTTCCGCTCCAGGCACTCGCTGTCCGCGGAAGAATTATGAAAAAGCTCAAATGCTAGCTTTTTCATACACAAATTCTCCTAGGGGCGTCAGGTGAGCCGGCAGGAGTCGAGTGCCTTCCGCTCCAATCAACAGGTGATAAAAATCAACATTGACATTTAAAAAAACTTTTCTTTTAAAAAGCTGCTTATCTAGCTTAATTTTTGGCTGCTTCTAAAAAATTTATTTTTAATAAAGCAGCTTCTATAATATTTCCATACCTTTTGTAAAAATAGGCTTCGTCCGCGCTTTGCTCATCAATAGTATCACTAATTTTCAACTCTCTATTTAGCTTGAATAAAGAATCACTTACTTTGGTTAAAACTGAAATTTTGGTTAGGATCTGTATATATTCAGTTACCGCCAGAGAATAATCACCTTTTCCCGCCAATGGAAGGTTTCTCCACTTAATTTGCCCGCGTTTCACACGGTTATTAAAAGCATTATGAACCTTCGACAAGCTAATAACATCGCCTTTTTTTATATTCCGAAATAGATCAAGATAGAGATAAGTCTGCCAGATTAGTGCCGGGGTTTCGATATAAGGACCAGAAAAAACCGGAAGTCCAATTTCAGAAGGGAGACTTAGAAGATTAAGATGGTTGCGGTAGAGTTGCTGAAGAAAATGATTTTGATATGAGCCGGGATACATTAAATAACGCGACTTGAATTTTTTCAGTTCAGACTGCCAGGATGTAAGGACGGGATAGCTTTTACTAACAGGGCTTATCAAATGATTTACAGGAACTTTATCGATTGAATGGATTTCAAGCTGGGTGATTGTCTTTCGTGAGGAAATCGGAATGGCACCATTCAGGTCGATGAACTGGCCTGATAACGGACAATAGGCTGGAATATTCCAGTATTGGTGGGGACGCCGGATGAATAAATAGAGGAAATTGTTTATGGACACTGCTTTACTTCCAGTTCGTTTAATAAGATTTCCCGCAGCAATCCAGATAGGGATATACCCATTTTTAAAATAACTGGCTGTTCTTTTGATAAAAATCTCTTCTGGAATAATAGAACACTGGAATTCAATCGCGTACTTCTTCCCCTGCCAGTCGAATGCAATGTCAGGCTTTTGCCTAGCTGATGGATCAAATTTCTCCAACTCTGCATTGATTCCCTGATTTTTCAGCCAGTTATACAGCTGAAGCTTCCCTGCAAGATGATAGTTGGACTCTCTTTCATACTGGTGTTCACAGCTGTTGCCGGAGAGATGAGAAAAATGCCAGATCTTTTTGCTGCCAAGCTTCATGATTACTTCCTCTTTGCATTCAGGACAATGGAATTTTTCCTTGGACCTTATGGCGATTAACTCTTTTTTGTCCCATTGATCACCTAGGGACAGCCTTACCCCATTTTTTCTATTTGCTACAAGCACATTGATTGCGCCTCCTTTCTCCTTTTATATTCGATAAAATGGCTTGAAATCCTCTTTATTGAAAAAAAACAGACCCGGAATTTTCCGAATCTGCTATAGCATTGGCGACAACAGCCTCGATGTAGATTCGAGCAGCCTGTAACCAATGTGACGTTTATTAAAATCATCCAATTTTATTTCATTTGAGTCCTTAAGATCATTTTCATATTCCTTCACAAGCTTCTCTGTACTGGATGTTTTATAAAGAAATGCATTGACTTCGAAGTTCAAATGGAAGCTTCTCATGTCCATATTCGAGGTGCCAATTGAAGCTAGTTGGCCATCAACTATGACAATTTTGCTATGCATAAATCCTTTATTGTATTCATAAATCTTCACGCCAGCTTCGAGCAATTCTGGGAAATAAGATCTTGATGCAAAGAAGACGATTTTTTTATCTGGCCGCTGCGGAACTAACAGCCTGACATCCAGCCCGCTGAGAGCTGCAACCTTAATCGCTGAGAAAATATCTTCATCAGGAATAAAGTAAGGGGATGCAATCCATACAGATTTATCTGCTGATGAGATCATGGAGAAGTAAATGTTTTTAATGACGCTCCATTCATTATCAGGACCACCGGCAATCAATTGAACTCCTCCGTGGGTATTTCTCTCTAGGGTAGGTGATAGATATTCAGGTGTTAACAAACTATTGTTTGTCATATAAAACCAGTCCTGCAAAAAGATGAGCTGCAGGCTGCGCACAGCCTCACCTCTCACGATCATATGAGTGTCTCGCCAAAACCCGAATCCCTTGTCC
>NZ_JBAVFI010000665.1:0-3568 GCF_049588175.1 Mesobacillus sp. | reverse complement strand
CTTTCCGCTTCCTGCAGGCCTTCACTGATTTTATTCAACCCTTCTTTTCCTTCACCAAGTCCAGACTCCAGTGTTTCAGCCTGCTTGGAAACGAAGAAGTCATCAATTGGTTCTCCCGTCGGTCTTGTTACAGAGCGCACAGTATCGACTAAATCAACCTTTTCTAACTCCTGGCTGATTTTTTCTGCCAGTTCAATGTATTCAGCTGAATCCATTCTTTCATCATTTTTCAAAATAACCTGTGTTGGCATTGATTCCCCTGGTCCAAAGCTATCAGCAATGGCATTGAACGCCTGGATGGAATTCACATCACCGCTGATTTCGTCCAATGAGTTGTAGCTAAGCTTACCATCATAGGCAACCAGGAACGGTACACACACTGCAGCCACAATCAGTAATGCCAGGAACGGGCGTGCAAGTGAAAAGCGTCCGACCGTGCCCCACAGCTTGCTTTCACCATGCTCAGCACTGCTTTTCGAAGGCCAGAAAATCTTTTGGCCTAAAACTCCCATGAAAAACGGCACGATGGTGAACAATCCAATTAGCAGGAACGCCACACCAATAGCTACAGCTGCGGCGGATTTATATAGAATGAACTGTGAAAACCCAATCGCAGCGAAACCGATCATAACCGCCAAACCGCTGAAAAAGACCGTTCGGCCTGCGTTTTTATAGGTTGCAACAATGGCTGCCCCCACGCTTTCATGGTGTGCCAACTCTTCTTTAAACCTGCTTAACAGCAAGATACAGTAGTCTGTACCGATTCCGAACAGCACCGCAACAAGGAAGATTTGAGTATAGTTGGACAATGGGAAGTCCACTTTATCGACTAGTACGGCTACTACTGATTGAGAAACCAGGTAGGCAAAACCCACTGTTACTAGCGGGATAATTGGTGCAATGACCGACCTGAACACGAGCAGAAGAACGACGAGGATAAAGACAACCGTGATTCCTTCTGTCTTCTTTACCCCTTCTTCTGAGCTGGTCATTAAGTCTTCATTGATCAGCCACTGGCTTGTATAGTAATGGTCTACTTTCACATCTTCAATTGTGTCATATAGAAGCTTGCTTACTTCTTTTGGTTCGCGGTCATTCCAGCTGACGGTCACCTGAGTTAGTATCGACTTACCGTCCTCAGAAACTAGCTGATCCTTCAGGCTTTTCTCGTTAAAATGAGTAAGGATATCAGTAATACCAATCTCATTACTATTTTCTTCAAGCTTCCGGATTGCTTTCTCAGCTTCCTTGATTTCCTCTTCACTAAGCTTTTTCTCATTATGAAAGACTAGTGCGACCTTGGTTTCATCCCCGCCGCCCTCCTGCTTACGAACGTCATCCATAATTTTACCGGCCATAGTTGATGAGTACTCATCCGGCACGGTAATCTGCCCTTTTTCACGCACCAATTCCGCCATGTTCGGGGCTGCCATAAACAGCCCTGCCGCAACCAATATCCACGCGATGATCACAAACCATTTTTGTTTTATTATTAAGTTCACGTTTATTCCACCTTACTCTTTCTTTCTAGTAAAATTTCATTTACTTTGTCATACGTCTTCAAGAACTGGACAATTTCACTCTGCTCGAATCTTGAAATAAAGGATTCTACCAGTGAGTGGATGCGCTCCTCTGTTTTCCGATACAATTCATTTCCTTTGTCAGTCAGCGTCAAATATACAACCCGGCGGTCATTTTCATCGCGGGTACGTTGGATCAGTCCCTTTTCCCACATACGGGTAATGATGGCTGTAATCGCACTTTTCTTTACATCAAATACTTCAGCAAGCTCAGATGAGGTACATGTGCCAACCTTGTTGATATACCTTAATGTGTAGTGCTGGTCATTCGTTAAATCCGATCCAATCTGCTCTTTCACAAGGCCTTCGGCAATTTTGTTAACGGAAAAGGATACATTGATATAATGATCCACCAATTCCTTAATCGACTTTTCACACATATTTATATATTCACCTCGCAAAAAACTTATTCATTCGTTTAACTGTTCAACTGTTTAACTATTAACCTTTTTAACTTTAATACGATTGGTTTTTAGTGTCAATATTTTTTGTCAAAAGAAGAGACTGCCCTTTTTGGACAGTCTCTCAGATTTAAAACGTATTATATATATTTTCGCACTCGGCACCTGTTGGTTCGTAAAAACAATGAAGCTTGAAGCGACCTGAAAAAGGCTGATTATACCATGTTGGCGGACAGTCCCCGGGCGGCCGGAAATACCATAAACTGAATTTCGCCGGCCACAGACGTTCGCCCTTGATTGCCCGTCTTGCGAGCCTTCTATCAACTTCCCTCGCCCGCTGATAAAAATATCCTTTTTGGACAGCTTCAAAAGCGTGTTCCTGATAAACCATCTGCGGGATCGTCCTCAAATTTTTAAAATCCGAACAATTAGCTCTTATTCGGTTAATTCCTACATTTCCAACCATCAGCATTCCCTGCTGGCCTTCACCTTCAGCTTCCGCTCTCAACAGCCGCGCCAACAAATTCAAGTCCGCTTCTGTATGCTTTACTACTGCCATGGCATAACCTCCACCAGTTTATTACTACATCATATTTTCGTTTGGCTTGGGCTATACGGATTTATTTTAGAGCCATTCTCATTTCCTCTTTTTCAGCGGAGAAGCTTATTTGCGAATTAAAAATGGGCAAGCAGCAGGTTCGGTCATTCAGGCAATCGAGATCAGTAAACAACAGCTGCATGAAACTGAAACAAAAAAAGAACCTTGCAGACATTAAACTGCAAGGCTTTTGTTTTTGTTTATGCTTTTAAGACGTCATGGTCAACATAACGCTCGCCATTCAGCTCACTGATAACATTGATGGCAACCTTGGCGCCATCTCCGGCAGTGATGATGGTGTGCATGCTGACGCCTGCGCACGTTCCTGCTGCCCAAACGCCTTCAACATTTGTTTTACCAGCTGCATTGACTTCAAAAATGGTCTTGATTCTTGGCTCTGTGCCATCCTTTGTTAATAGGCCAGACGCTTCAGCAACATCTGTCATCATGCCCGTTGCCAGGATGACATGTTTTGCTTCGAATTCGCCGTTTTCAGTGGCAATTTTCACACCATTTTCTGTCTTGTTTACTGACGTTACAGTTGTTTCCACAAACTCTGCCCCGAATTTTTTCGCCTGGCTGATTCCTGTTTCAACTAAGTCTGGACCAGTAACTTCAGGTGCGCCGTAGTGATTTTCAATCCATGCACGCTTCGTTACGCTTTTATTGCTGTCAAGAACGACTGTTTTCTTGCCTGCCTTTGCTGTAAAAATGGCTGCACTTCCGCCAGCAGGGCCTGCTCCGATAATGGCTACATCATACATAGGAAAATTCCTCCTTTATTTCAATTCATTTCTATCATATCAAACTTTAATTCTACATACTAAATATTTTAAACTAGGACATTCGCGGTAAAAAAACTCATCACGGTGGATGAGTTCAACCTGCTATTCTACTTTTATCCGCGGATCAACGGCCCCATATAAAATATCCGCAATCAGGTTGCCGATGATCATGATCGTTGAAAAGAGCATCGTTAAATTCATAAC